>CAIZLN010000145.1 GCA_903933815.1 uncultured Solirubrobacterales bacterium | reverse complement strand
GGGCATGAGCGAGAGGCCTGAGCCGTGGGCTGAGTTTTCTCGAAGTGAGCGAACCACCCGGAGGCGTCTGCCCTTCGGAAAGCGCGGCGGCAGCTGACGCCGGGGGCGGGATCCGCCTCCTCCGGCCCGCTACCCGCCTTTGGTCTCCTGGATGATGTTGCCGCCGTCGACCACCAGGGGCTGGCCGGTGATGTAGGAGGCTTCGGGGGCGGCGAGCAAAACTACCGCGGCGGCGACTTCGTCGGGATTTCCCGGGCGGCCGACCGGGGTGTGGCGACCGGCGACCAGCTCCTCCGGAAGGGAGCTGGGAGTCTCGATCCAGCCGGGGTTGACCGAGTTGACGGTGGTGCCGGTCGGGCCGAGCTCGACAGCAAGTGACCTCATCAGGCCGTCGAGTCCGGCCTTGGCCGCGCTGTAGGCGGGGTTGCCCGGGGCGCTGACCATCGGCCCGGTGACCGAGGTGACGAAGATGATCCGGCCGTGCTTTGAGTCGGTGATTGCGGTCAGGGCGGCGCGGGTCACATTGAAGGCGAGGTCGAGGTTCTGGTCGATTCCGGCGCGCCACTCGGCGTGGCTGAGATCGGCGAACTCACGGCCGAGGTCATCTGTGCCGACCTGGCTCATGCCGGCATTGTTGACCAGGATGTCGAGCCCGTTGTGCCAGGCGGTCGCCTCTTCCACCAGCCGGGTCGCCTCGGAAGGATCGATCAGGTCGGCGGTATGGGCGCTGACCTCGATGCCCTCGGCGGTGAGCTCTGCGGCGCGGTCGTGGATGCGCCCGGTGGTCGAGGAGATCGCCACCCCCGCTCCCTGCCGGCCGAGCGCCCGGGCGATCGCGAAGCCGATCCCGCCTGCGCTTCCGCAGCCGGTGACCAGCGCTGTCTTGCCACTGAGGTCGGCGAATGGCCGCGAAGGCTTCATCTGACGAGCGTATCCCGGATCGTGTCGGGCGGAGCGTCCTGACCCGGAAGAATGCGGCCCTCCACCAGGGCAGAGCTGACCAGTCGGTCGGCGGAGGCCTTCAGGCCGGCAACTACCGCACCAGCTGGCGTCTGAGGTGGGCGACCCTCAGGGAGATCATCTTCATGGTGTTCTCGAGGAAAAGCGTGATCAGCCCCGGATCGCTTTCGGCCAGCTGCCTGTAGGCGGCGGTGGTTAGTGCCCAGGCGACGACATCCTCGGCCGCCTCGGAGGAGCCGATCCGGGTCCCGCCGCTCAGCATCGCCACCTCGCCCAGGGTCATCCCGGCCGGCAGGGTGGCGATCCGGATTACGTCACCTTCAGAGTCGGTGGCGCCCACGTTGACCATTCCCCGGGTGACCAGCAGAAGTTCGTCCACATCGTCGTCTTCGGAGTAGATCCTCGCGCCGGCCGGGTACTCCCGACGCTCCAGAGCCTGTGCCATCAGCTCGATCCGGGCCTCGTCCATGCCGGCGGTCGAGCCGTGCTCGGAAAGCGGTATCTCATCTGGTTCGGTGAAGTCTCCGTAGTTCTCGATAAGGCCGTCCTCGGCCCATTCGATGGCGGCGTCGAGGTCCCGGAACTGGCGGACAGGTGGCCTGCCGAGTGCCTCCCGTTCCACGGAGATCTGCTCGATGAAGGTCGGGTGGTGCCGGACCCCGCAGAAGGCGAACTGCCCACCGGTCGCTTCGAAGGCGTCAACCAGGCCGCTGAGGATCGGAACCACCAGGGAATCAACCGACCGGACGGCGCTGAAGTCGAGCACGGTGAAATCAACCGCCTCGACGTCCTTGAGGACGGTGTTCGAGATCAGCTCACCGGCAGCGAAGGAGATCTCGCCCTGAAGCTCTAACTGGCGGACCCTCGCTCCGTAGTCCCGCAGCAGATGCTGTTCGGGCTCCCGCCGCATCTTCCGCGAGCAACTCTCGACGCAGCTGTGGAGCGAGCGGATCGGCGGGGCCGGACGGCGAGGCGGGCTCATCACATGAAGGCGGAGCTCTTCGGAGAGCTGCTCGCAGACCCGCACGCCACGGACGCTGTTGCCGTGCTCGTCGAGCGGTGGCGAATAGACCGCGATGCCGAGCTGGCCGGGCAGCACCGCGATGATGCCGCCGGCAACACCGGACTTGGCCGGGAGGCCGACGTTGTAGAGCCAGTCGCCGGCTGCGTCGTACATGCCGCAGCTTGCCATCACGCTGAGCACGCTCCTGACGGTGTCCTCGCGCGCCACGCGCTCATGGGTGACCGGATTCACCCCGGTCGAAGCCAGGGTCGCTGCCATGGTCGCCAGATCGCGGCAGTTGACCAGGGTCGAGCACTGTCGGAAGTAGGTCTCGACCACTTCCTCGACGTCGGCGTCATCATCGAGCGCGCCGGAGTTCTTCATCAGGTAGGCGATCGCCCGGTTGCGGTGGCCGGTCCGGTGCTCCGAGGAAAAGACGGCTTCGTCGATCGAAAGGTCGCGGCCGGCAAAGATCGAATATTCATGAAGGATGCGGTCAATCGGCTTTTCGAAGCCGATCGGCTGGATCAGGGAGGCGGTGGCGATCGCACCCGCATTGACCATCGGGTTCAGCGGTATTCCGGAACCCGGCTTCAGGGTGATCGAGTTGAACGCCTCGCCGCTGGGCTCGACGTCGACGTGTTCACGCACCACCTCTTCCCCGACTGCCTCCAGGGCGAGGGCAAAAGTGAGTGGTTTGGAGATCGACTGGATCGTGAACTCCTGACGTGTGTCGCCGACCTCGTAGACCGCACCGCCGGCGGTGACCACGCAGATGCCAAACAGCGCCGGGTCTGCGGTGGCCAGCTCCGGGATATAGGAGGCGACATCGCCGGCGGTATTGCCGGCCTCGCCGTCGTGAAGGCGCTGGAGCAGCGCCTGAACCGGGGATACAGCCTGATCGCTCTGGGGGGTCGAACTCATGCCGGGCAGTATGAACGCCCGGACAAGCGGTGGCGACGTCACCGGTCCTCTACGGTGAAGGTGATGGCAGAGATTCGGGAAAAGCAACGGATCGACTTCGAGGTGCCGGACATGAACTGCGCTTCCTGCGTGGCCAAGGTCGAGAAGAAGCTGAACTCGATCGACGGTGCCGAGGCCACGGTGAACTTCGCGACGAAGAAAGCCGCGGTCGAGTTCGATCCTGAACTCTGCGGTCCGGAGCAGTTTGCCGATGCGGTCGACTCGGCCGGGTACACCGCGGTGCTTCCACCGGCCGCAGGTTCGGATGCCAGCCTGGCCGGGCAAGACGACGCCGCGGATCCCCACGACCACATGAGCCACTCGGTCGCGCCTGCGTCCAACCTTCTCTGGCGCTTCGTGGTCAGCGGCATCCTGACCGTACCCCTGGTGCTGATCACGATGGTCCCGGCGCTGCAGTTC
>CAIZLN010000144.1 GCA_903933815.1 uncultured Solirubrobacterales bacterium | reverse complement strand
GACATCGTGGTCGCCACCCCGGGGCGGGCGCTGGACCACATCAGACGGGGATCACTCAAGACCGGCCAGGTACGGGTTCTGGTTCTCGACGAAGCGGACGAGATGCTCGACATGGGCTTCGCGGACGAGCTCGAAGCGATCCTCGACGGCATGCCCGAATCACGTCAGACGATGCTGTTCTCGGCGACGATGCCATCCCGGATCAAGTCAATCGCGAAGCGGCACATGAACGATCCGGTCCGGGTCACCGTCAGTCGTGCCGGCGACCAAGACGGCGAAGGCCCGCAGATCCGCCAGACAGCCCACCTGGTGACGCGCCACAACAAGGCCGCCGCGCTCGCCCGGGTGCTTGACATGGAGCAGCCCGAGTCGGCGATCGTCTTCTGTCGCACCCGACATGAGGTCGATCAGCTGAGCGAAACCCTGGGCAACCGGGGCTACCGCGCGGACGCACTCCACGGCGGCCTGACGCAGGAGCAGCGCGACCGGGTGATGGGCCGGCTCCGGAGCGGCACAAGCCAGATCCTGGTCGCCACCGATGTCGCGGCTCGAGGTCTGGATGTCGACCACCTGACCCATGTCTTCAACTACGGCCTTCCCACCTCCCCGGAGCAGTACGTTCACCGGATCGGCCGGGTCGGTCGTGCAGGCCGGACCGGAATCGCGATCACACTGGCCGAGCCACGTGAGAAGCGCCACATCAAGGCGATCCAGCACCTGACCAAGGCGCCCTTTCCCGTGGAAGAGCTGCCCACGGTGGCTGCGCTGAAAGAAAAGAGACTCAAGCAGACCGAGGCCGCACTGGCTGAGGAGCTGAGCAACGGCGGCAAGGACCTCGCTCCCTTCCGCGCCGCAATCGAATCGCTGACATCGCGGTTCGAGCCGGGCGAAATCGCGGCAGCCGCGCTCAAGCTCGCCCACGAATCCAGCGGGAGACCAATCGACGAATCGGAAATCGCACCGGCTACGGACCGGAAGAAGGCCAAGCGGCCGCCCGCCGGCAACGGCCGGCCCGCCGGCAAGCACCATCCCGCCGGCAAGCCCGGACGCAAAGCGAAAGGCCAGCCGGCCGGCGACAGCACCCGCCTCTTCTTCAGCGTCGGGCGCAGCGCCTCGGTCACGCCAAAGGATCTGGTCGGCGCGATCGCCAACGAAGGCGGCATCAGCGGTCGTCAGATCGGCGCCATCGAGGTCAAGGAGAACTTCTCGCTGGTGGATGTTCCGAGTGCTTCAGCCGAAGGAGTCATCAAGGCGATGCGTTCGACCCGGATCAAGGGCCGCAAGGCAACCATCCGCCTCGAGCGTTTCTAACAGGGAAACCGGCTCTGACCTTCGGGCTATGGGCCTCGGTTCGGGGAAGAAAAAGAGGCCCCAACCCGCCGTCTCCGCCTCCGGCATTGATCCCTTTATTTTAAAGGTGGGTGCCTATCTCCCATCCCGCGGGGGACACGGAGAAATCGGCTCCCGTGCCGATGATGTTGGGTCAATTTATGAGGCGGCTAACGAACGGGTTCGAGCCTCTCAGTGGAACCTACCACCCCGTCGGTCTCGCTGCCGGACAAGAGACTGAATCTGGCCCTGTAACCCGGAAGTGCTGGCGATAGAGGCAGAACGTGTGCCGGGATCCCGGACACTTCTCCCCTGCTGACGACTAGTCGAGATCGAGGCCGGAGACGATCTCCTCTGCCTCGGACCACTGCCCGGGCGGCACCTGAAGATTGATGTCTCCCCGGTTGAACCGGTCCAGCTCCCAGTCTGATGTGAGCTCAGCCTCGAGACCGCGCTCGCGCAGCACATCGCGCCACGCAAGGCCGGTCGGGAGGTCCTCAAACTGATGCACCACCTCCCATTCGTCAAATCGGGGGTCGGCGATGTGAATGCGGCCGGCGCCGTCACCGATCCTTGATATCCGATCCTTCAGGCGGCGGAAGTAGCTCAAGGGCTGGTTCGGGCCCCTCAGGCAGAGCCTGGTTTGGCCGGCTTCCTCAGCGCAATCCCGACGTCCCTCATCTGGACATCGTCGACTGGAGCCGGGGCCCCGGTCAGGGGGTCCCCCCCGGATGCCGTTTTCGGGAATGCGATGACATCACGGATCGAATCAACCCCGGCCAGCAGAGCAGCAAACCGGTCGACGCCGAAAGCGATGCCCCCGTGAGGAGGTGCTCCGTAGCGCAGTGCCTCAAGCAGAAAGCCGAAGCGATCGGCAGCCTCTTCCAGCGAAATACCAAGGGCAGTGAAAACCTGGGATTGAAGCTCGGGGCTGTTGATTCGGATCGAGCCACCGCCCAGCTCAACTCCGTTCCAGACCAGGTCGTAGGCCTGGGCGCGGGCCGAGCCCGGGTCGGCCGGGTCAAACTCGCCGGAGGGCGCCGTGAACGGATGGTGGAGCGCATCCCAGCGGTCTTCGTCCGCATTGAACTCGAACATCGGCCAGTCAACTATCCAGGTGAGCTGGTTCTCACCTTCGGGGATCAGGCCCCAGCGCTCGGCCAGTCTCGTACGCAGTCCGCCGAGTATCGCTGCGACCTTCGCCGGCTGGTCGGCCGCGACCAGCATCAGATCTCCCTCTTCCGCGTCCATCGCGGTGTTGAGCCCGGAGAGTTCCTCCGCGCTGAGGAATTTCGCGATCGGAGCGCGCCAGCCATCACCCTCACGGAATGCCCAGACGAGCCCCTTGGCGCCGAGCTCCTTGGCATCGTCGATCAGGCCGTCGAGCTGTGCCCGCGAAAGCTCCCTCCTGCCGAAGTTGATCCCGCGTACGGCACCACCGGACTCGATCACCCCGCCGAAGGCCTTGAACTCCGTACCACGCAGGATCTCTGTCAGGTCGGTGATCTCGAATCCGTATCGGGTATCGGGCTTGTCGGAGCCGAAACGCTGTATTGCCTCGTCGTAGCCCATTCTCGGGAACGGGATCTGGACGTCGATGCCCATCTCGCCCAGCAGATGAGCCATCAGTCGCTCGTTGAGCGTGATTATGTCCTCGCTGTCGACGAAGGACATCTCAATGTCGAGCTGGGTGAAATCGGGCTGGCGGTCGGCGCGAAGATCCTCGTCGCGAAAGCAGCGCGCAACCTGGAAATAACGTTCAAATCCCGACACCATCAGCATCTGTTTGAACAGCTGTGGAGATTGCGGGAGTGCGTAGAAGGAACCCCTGTGCTGGCGACTGGGCACCAGAAAGTCCCGGGCACCTTCGGGGGTCGACCGGGTCAGGATCGGGGTTTCTATTTCCAAAAATCCCTCCGCGTCGAGGAAGCGGCGCATCGAGGTCGTGAGACGGTGGCGCAGTTCGATCGCCCGCTGCATCGGTTCCCTGCGCAGGTCGAGGTAGCGGTGCCGGAGACGGGCCTCCTCGCCGACCTCGGCGTTGAAGCCCTCGATCGCAAACGGTGGTGTGTCGGACTCAGCCAGGACCTCGGCCCCGGTCACGTGAATCTCGAACTGGCCGGTCGGGAGATCGGGATTGACCGTCTCGGGCTCGCGAGTGAGAACCCTGCCAACGACCGAGACAACGAACTCGGAGCGCAGCCGGTGACCCAGTTCAAAGGAACCGCCAGCCTCGTCGGGGTTGAAAACGAGCTGAACAACACCGGTGCGATCGCGAAGGTCTATGAAGATGAGGCCGCCATGGTCGCGGCGACGATGGACCCACCCCGAAACCCGGACCGCCTTGTCCACACGGTCGCCGAGCACCTGACCACACCAGGTGTCGCGGTAAACATTGGGGCTGAGTTCTGGGAAGTCCGCATCCATGGACGCACCATACTTTCAGGAAAGCTCCAACAGCCCTGCGTTCGCCCCGGTCTGTCGCCACAGACAAGGCCGAAGCCCGCCGTCCGGGCCGGCCATCGCGTTGCTGTCAGTCGGAACGGACCAGCTCGAGCACGTCAGCGGGTTCGACCTGCTGCTGCCTGCCTGTCTTCATCTCGCGCAGGCTGGCGGTGCCGTCCTCCTCGAGCATGAGGGTCCTTGCGGCATTGATCCGATCGGCCTGCTTCATCTGGCCCTTGACGCTACGCCCTGCCAGGTCGATTTCGACCGAAACCCCGGCCCGCCTCAGCTCGCCGGCCAGCGCTACCGCCCGGGTTCGCTGCTGCTCACCGGCGACCGCAATGAACAGGTCTCTCGATGGTGCCGGAGCCTCTTCGTCGAGCGCGAGCAAAATGCGCTCGACCCCCGCAGCCCACCCGATCGCCGGAGTGTCCGGTCCGCCAAGCTGACTGATCAGTCCGTCATAGCGGCCACCACCACCTATCTCGGACTGGGCACCAAGCCGGTCACAGACAAAAGAGAAGATCGTTCGTGTGTAGTAATCGAGTCCCCGGACCAGAGTCGGGTCGATCGTGAACTCGACCGATGCTGCACCCAGAAGCTCCTTCACCTGCTCGAAGTGCTCGGCATCGGAGGAGTCGAGATGTTCGAGCAGCTGCGGGGCATCGCCCATTACCTCCTTCGTGCCGGGGTGATCGGAGTCGAAGGCACGAAGCGGGTTGATCTCGATCCGATCCTTGACGTCATCGGACAGCTCGTCCGAGCGCGAGCGCAGGTGAGATTTAAGTTCTTCCAGATACTCGCGGCGCGCTTCGATCGACCCGAGACTCCCGAGCCGCAGTTCCACCCCCGGGACCCCCAACTCCTCGACCAGATCGTTGAAAAGGGTGATCACCTCGGCATCGGCCAGCGGTGAGTCCGTGCCGATTGCCTCGACACCGATCTGGTGGAACTGCCGGTACCGGCCGGCCTGCGGCCGCTCGTGCCGGAAGAACGGCCCCGAATAGGCGAGCTTGACTGGCTGGGCCAGCTTGTGCATTCCGTGCTCGACGTAAGCGCGGCAGACCGGAGCGGTTCCCTCAGGCCTCAGGGTGAGGCTGCGGCCCCCCTTGTCCTCGAAGGTGAACATCTCCTTGCGCACGATGTCGGTGGACTTGCCGACTCCCCTCTCAAACAGCGCCGTGTCCTCGAAGGAAGGAGTCATCATCCAGTCATAACCGGCTCGACCGAATATCCTGTGAGCAGTACGAAGCAGGCTCTCACGCTGGGTCATCCGGTCCGGGAGTACGTCGAAGGTTCCGCGCGGGGCTTTGAATTTCTCGGCCATGATCAGTCGGCCAGCTCGACCAGAAAGGGGTTGGTCCGAAGCTCGGCAGCCAGGGTGGTGTCTCCCATGTGGCCGGGGTAGATCCTGGTCTCGGCGGGGTGCGACTCAACCAGCATCCGGATCGATTCCAGCAGGGTGTCCCAGTCACCGCCCGGGAGATCCACCCTCCCGACCGAGTTCTGAAACAGGACGTCCCCCGAGAAGATCGCGGCATGTTCACGGATCGAGTAGGTGACGTGGCCGGGACTGTGACCGGGCGTAAACAGAACGTCGATGTCGAGGCCCGCCAGCGAGAGCGTCTCGCCGCCCTTGACGATGTGATCAGCCTCGTAGCTCTCGAAAGGTCCGAAACCGGGCCAGGGTACGTAGCTCATGATGTCAGCCAGGACCTCGACCTCGAGCTCCGGACAGTAGACCGGCGCACCGGTAGCCCTGGCCACAGGTGCGACCGCACCAATGTGGTCGAAGTGGCAGTGAGTCAGCAGGATCGCCTCGAGGGTCAGCCCGCGCTCAGCCAACGGCTGAAGCAGCCGGTCAGCCTCGTCCCCGGGGTCGACCATTATCGCCCGGTCGGAGTCCGTGCGAAAAATCGTGAACGAGTTCTCGCCGACCGGACCCACGGTACTTCCGAGGACCTCGATGCCGGCCACGGTCAGTCCTGTTTCCCGCGAGCCCTGATCCGGGCGCGTTCCCTGCGCCTCCAGAGCACGCTGTCCATGTAGTAGCCGGCGGGGATGTAGAAGACCAGCATGAACAGGGCGATCGGCAACGCCTCGTTCGCAGAGCGGCCGAACAGCAGCATCAGCAGGGCCAGGAAGACGGCGGAGGCGACGACGCCCCGCAGGACTGCGCTCCTCCACGTTGGCGGTCGATCCACCCTGGGAGCACGAGCACGGTTGCCGGACTTTGCCTGGCTGCGGGCCTCGGCCCGGCTCTTCGGGCGCGCCTTGCGCCGCGTGTCGAGGTTTCCGGCCTGAGTGCCGCGCTTCTTTCGATGACGCTTCTTCTTGGTCTGTGCCACGGGAGAAACTTACCGTGCCGGCTCAGCGAAGGCGGCGCTCGATGATGTGGAAGGCCGGATCAAAGTCGCGGATCGGAACTGACTGCGGGTACCCGGCCATCGCCGCCTCGGGAATCAGCCCGATCAGTTCGGCCTCAATCGGCTTCGCCCCGTGGCGGGATGCTCCGGCCGACACCCTTTCGACCACCTCGGCCAGAGGAAGTGCCGCCGGGTCATGGACGTTCATCGACACCTGCGCCCTGCCGGTTGAAAGCGCCAGGCCGATCGCCCGCAGGCCGCTCGGCCCTCCGCCAAGTTCCCTGACCTCGGCAGCCACTGCCCGTGCCACCTCGACGTCCCCGGTGTCGAGCTCGACGTTGAAGGCGGCCAACGGCGGGCGGGCGGTCACCAGGCAGGCCCCGGCCTTCGGGTGAGGCCGGTCCGGTCCGCGGTCCGGGACGAGCTCACCGGAGCTCATGCGCTGCCAGAGGGCATCTACGCCGCCTTCACGAAACCAGGAGCGCTCGCGCCGCTCCCCGCCGGAGGCGAGATCGCCGTACAGGAAAACCGGAATCCCCAGCTCGCCTATCTGACCGGCGACGCTGACCGCCAGTGCTTCGGCGCTGTCACGGTCACCCGGATCGAGCCAGACCACCGGACAGACATCCAACGCGCCGATCGCCGGGTGCAGTCCACTCCACTCCCCCATGTCAATCTCCCGCACGGCCCCGGCGAGGCCGACCAGGGCCTTGCCGACATCATGCGCGGGACCCGCGATCGTGAACACCGCACGGTTGTGGTCGATGTCAGTGTGTCTGTCGAGCAGGGTCACTTCGTTGCCCAGCGAATCCTGCAGTCGGTCCAGCACGGCGAAGTCCCTGCCTTCGGACACGTTGGGTACGGCGAGCAGGGTCAAACCAGCAGCTTGCCTTCGAGCACGACGGGAGTGCCGTCAACCGTGACTTCGGGCCGGAGGCAAACGACATCCAGATGGACCGGTACCTGAACATTGCCACCGATCGCCGCAGAGGCGCCGAAGGCAACATGAGCAGTGCCGATGATTTTTTCGTCCTCGAGGATGTTTCCGGTGAGAATTGCCTTCTCGTTGGTCCCGATTCCAAGCTCGGCCACGTTGGTCGCGTCCGGACCGTGCACGGTCAGCAATTCCATCAGGCTCTCGCCCTCCGGGCCGCTGGCTTCGACCAGGTGCCCGTCCCGGATCGTTAGCTGAACCGGCTCGGACACGAGCCCGACACCGGCGATCGAACCATCAACGATCAGAATGCCGTCGGCGGTCGCCGGCGAGATGAAACCTTCGCCGCAGGGCAGGTTTCCGAAGGCCCCTTCATGACTCAACTCACCGGCATCGGGGATCGCGATACGCCCCTGGAGACCAAGCCGCAGGTCGCTGCCGTGGTCGCAGGTGATCCGTGCCTCGGTGCCGCGATCAAGGATCTCCGCGACACGGTTGCCCCGGCGGCGGAGCTCAGACATGTCATCGCCCATCACCCTGGCCAGCATTTCTTCGGTCGCGCCAGGCAGGGTTGCCGTCCTGGTCCCTGCCTCGCTCGCCCGCTTGCGAGCTGCGGTGTGTGAAAGCGACTGGACGGTCGGCGCGAGCAGCACATCAGCGGCAACCATGGCTTCGGCCACGGTCGCTGGAGGTTCACCGGCGTGCGAGCCGCGCTCGCTCATCACCACCAGCACGGCTTCGGCACCCACCGCCTCGGCCTCCGACCGCATCGCTTCACCCATGCTCTGCGTGGCTGGATTGCAGACAACCAGCACTTCCTCGTTCGGCCTGACTCCAAGGCATTCCCGGACAACTGCGGCAACTGCCAGCTTCAGGTCTTCGCTCATGTAGCGAACTATCGCAGGGTGGCCGACTGGCCGACGGCGGAGTCAGGTCGGCATGTGGCGCCTGCAGCGGCGGTACGGTTGGTCCAATGAAGTCCTGGCACCCGCCCCTCATCCTGCTCGCCATGATCCTTCCCGCGGTAATCGGATTTGCCCTGGGAGGGCCCGGCTTCGGCATCATGCTGGCCGGTTTCTCGCTGGTCGGGCTGGTGATCATCGCCGCGAAGGTGATCCCGAATGATCCGATAGGAAGAACCCCCCACCCGGAGCTGGAACGCCGGCTGCTCGTGGTAGCGACGTTCCCGATAGAGGACGGACCAACCATTCAGCGGGTGGCTGACGAAGTTCATCTCGGCGGGGTCGAGCCGGAAACCGAGATAAGGCTGCTTACTCCGGCCGTAAACACCTTCCTGAGCCGCTGGGCCACCGACCTGCGTGCCGCCCGGGAGCGTGCCCAGCGGGACCTGGTGATCTCGCTTGCCTCGCTGACGCTGGCCGGGGTCGATGCCTCTGCCGAAGCCGGTGACGAAGACCTCGTTCAGGCGGTCGAAGACCAGCTTCGCAGCTACGATGCGACGGAGGTATTTCTGGTTACCCGATCCTCCGAGAGGCCGGATGGGGCGATCGAAGACCTGCGCGAGCGCCTCCGACCACCGTTCCGCCACGTCGAACTTCCCTGATCCGGCTCAGTCGCCGTATTCCTTCTCGTACTTCTCGCCGATCTCCTCGCCCTTCTTCTTCCAGTCCTCGCCTTCCTTTTCGCCCTCCTCCTGCCAGGAGTTGTCATTCCCGTCGTTCTGGTTCTGGTTGTTGTTCTGATCGTTGTTCTGATCGTCGTTCTGATCGTCGTTCTGATCGTCGTTCTGATCGTCGTTCTGATTCTGATCCTGATTCGTCGCCTGCTTGGCGGAGTTGGCGGCTTCCTCGGATGACTGACTGGCTGAGTCACCGCTTCCACAGGCACCGATCGCGATAACGGCTGGAACGGCCAGAATTATGGCCAGAGCCCTCAGTTTTGTTGTACTCATTCAGATACTCCTGTTCATTTGATGGTTGCCGGGCCAGAACATGAAATGGTCTGGCCCGCACGGGACGAAGGCGACCCCTCAGTCGCCCGGGGCGAGTCTATTCCGAATTTTCCGGCGGCCCGTCTGCAGTGGAGCCATTCGCTCCTCTTCCCAGAAGGGTGACTGCCAGAATCAGCCCGACCAGAGCCGCAATCACTCCGACAAACATCGCATCACCTGCTGCTGCTTCGAAAGCGCCATCAGTCGCGCTTTTGACCACGTCAGGTAGTCCGACCGGCGTCTGGGAGCCGGTGATCACGTCAAGAAGGCTGGTCTCGGTCCTTCCCGTGAAGCTGGAAGGGTCAGCGTTGATCTCGCTTGCAAGCTTCGAGGAGGCGGACTTCTGAAAAACCGCAGTGGCAAGGGCTACCCCGATCGAGCCGCCGATCATGCTGGTTGCCTTGAAAACGCCGGACGCAACCCCCTCTCCAGCTCCGGAAGCGGTGACCGCGAGCTCGGTGGCCGGGGTGATCTGAAGACCGATCCCTATCCCGACCAGGATGAACCCGGGCAGAAGAGAGCCGTATGTGCCGTCAAGGAAGGTAAGTACGAGGCACCCTGCGCCGAGAAAGACCATTCCCAGGGCAATTGCGATCCGGAACCTGCCCTGACGGGTGAGCCGCTCACCGATCACGTTGAAAAGGAGAATCGTCGCCGTGGCGGGCAGCAGCAGGGCCCCCGCTGTCAGCGGGTCCTCGACAAGAACTATCTGGAGATACAGCGCCATCAGGAAGACCACCACTGCGAAGGCCACGTTCGCCAGGAAGTTGGCCGAGACAGCGCCCATGAATCTGGGCCTGCGGAAGACCGAGAGCGGGACCAGCGGGTCTTCCGCACGGCGCTCAACCAGTACGAAGGCAATGAGCGCCGCCACGGCACCCCCGAAAAGGAGCACGAGCTCTCCCGGACTCGCTGTGTCGAACTGAACCAGGCCGAAGGAGATGAGGAAGAGGCCGGTCATGATCAGGAATGCGCCGGGCACGTCGAGCTTGCCGCCCTCTGCGGCCCGCGACTCAGGCGTTGTCTTGAACACGAGAGCAAGAAATACGAGGCCGAGCGGGATGTTCAGCCAGAAAATCCCCGGCCAGCCGAACGCATCCACCAGTCCGCCGCCGATCAGAGGCCCGACGCCCTGACCACCCCATGCGACCGCGATCCAGATCGCAACGGCTCGAGGTCGCTCCTCCGGAGGAAAGCCGACCGCAACCATGGCCAGGGAGGTCGGGAGGATCGCCGCTGCCGCGATGCCCTGAATCACCCTGCCTGCAACAAGCTGCTCGACACCACCTGCAAGAGCGGCCACGACCGATCCGACCATGAGCAGACCGCCCCCGATCAGGAAAATCATGCGGCGACCCCTGAGGTCGCCGAGCCTGCCCCCGACGATGATCAGCGAGCCGGCCAGAAAGTAGCCGCTGACTGCCCACTGCAGGGAGTCCATCGAGTCCCTGAAGTCGCGGCCGATCGTCGGCAGCGCAATGTTGATGTCGGTCGCGGTCAGCCAGACCAGGAATGTGAACCCGCACAGGCCGAGCAGTGACCACCAGCGATATGGATTTACGGACATGGATGTGCCTCCCTTGGAACCGGACATGACGGCGGCAGTCTAAGGAGGGTCACGGTCGGCAAAAGCGTGCGTCATCCGATTGAGACCGCCGGGCTTGTCCGAGTCCGTGACTAGTCTCGCCGTCGATGATTCCTGATCCGGTGACAGTCCCACTCTGGCTCGACCTTCCTGCCGTCGTGATCTCGGCCCTCGGGGGCGCCCTGGTCGCCTCTCGCGCCGGGTTCGACCTGAGCGGTGTTTTCGGCCTTGGTCTCCTGACCGGGCTCGGGGGCGGCATCCTCAGAGACCTTCTGCTCAATCAGGTTCCGGTGGCTCTCGAAACGCCGGAATACATAATTGCTGCGGTCCTCGCTTCGGCCCTGATCGCGGTCAGTGCTCGATCGGTAGACCGCTTCATCGCGCTTGTCATCGTTCTCGACGCTGCGGCGCTGGGCCTGTACGGCGTGACCGGCATCAACAAGACGCTGGCCTTCGGTTTCGACGCCTGGTCGGCCGTGCTGGTCGGGATGGTCGCTGCCCTTGGCGGGGGCGTATTGAGAGACATAGCCACCGCCAAGTCCCCGGAGATCTTTCGCAAAGGGGGCCAGCTATACGCGACGGCTGTCTTGATCGGGCTCGTTGCCTACCTGCTTGCCTGGTGGTCGTTCAGCGACGAAGTCATCGCAGCGGTAGCAGGAGTGACCGTCACCTTCGCCGTCCGGGTTGCCGCCTGGCGGTTCAACCTGGTTTTGCCGGGGCCCCTGCAGGTTCCTGGTGCCGACAGCCCCGGCGACCAGAATCTTCCGGGAGAGCAGCTTGATTAGAAGGCGTGCTGAATTGCCGTCCTGCGGCTGCCCTAAGGTTTCCAAACCATGATGGCTGCACTCTTTCTCGTCTGGCTCGGCGCCTTCGTAGCGGCTGCTAAAGGCAGGCGAAACCTCTCGATCGTGATCGGACTGGCCGCGCTGATCCTCTCCCTGGCGATGTTCCGCTACCACGTAAGCGACAACATCACCCTCAGTCTCTGACATGGTCGGCACCTGGGACACCCGCAACGTCGTCCGGCTGTTCAATGGCGTGGGAGCGCTCGTCATGTTCAGCGTGGTGATCGGCGCCTACGCGATCCAGTTCATTTTCCTCGAGCCGCCCTGCCCGCTCTGTCTCCTGATCAGAATCGGCATGCTGGCAACCGGTTTTGGCCTGGTGCTGAACGCCCTGTTCGGCCCGAAGCCGATCCACTACGGATTCGCACTGCTCGGTGCGATTTTCGGGATCCTCGTCTCACTCAGAAACATTGCGCTGCACATCGTCCCCGGGACCGGCTCCTATGGCGACGCCGTATTCGGCTTTCACCTCTACACCTGGGCCTTCCTCGTGTTCATGGCGATCGTGATCGCGATCGCCGTCGTCATGTTCTTCCAGCGCCAGTTCGACGAGCCGACCGGTCAGGCCCCGAGGATCGTCAACCTTGTCGCTGTGATCGCTCTGGCCGTAGGGATCTTCCTCGCGGCAGCCAACACCTTCACCACTGCCGTCGAATGCGAACTCGGTCCCTGCCCCGACAATCCCACAAGGGTGCTCTGATCCCATGGAACCTCTTACACCAATAATCGCGGCGGCTTCCCCCTTTTACTGGCTTCCGTTCGGCTTCATCTTCATCGCGCTGTTCATCGCTCTCTGGGGGGCCGTCAGGGAAGACGGGTCCGACATCAAGAAGGTGGAAGAGCGCGAGCAGTAGACACCTGCGCCCCGTCGTTGCGAGGCGCATTTGGAATAGACTCGGCAGCCCCGCCGGGGTAGCTCAGCTGGTTAGAGCAGCGGAATCATAATCCGCGTGTCGGGAGTTCGAGTCTCTCCCCCGGTACTGGCCTGATGCGGAACAAGTGGCACCGGGTGAGAGTTTTCGGCTGGAAGGGCAGGCACGAATGAAGTTCGACGTGATCGTTTTGGGTGGCGGACTTGCCGGTCTCTCAGCGGCCAGAGACCTGGTCGCAGGTGGCGCCGATGTCGTCGTCCTCGAGGCCCGCGACAGAGTTGGGGGAAGGGTCGAGCAGACCACCCTCGCCGATGGTCGCCTTGTCCAGCTTGGGGGCGAGGTAATCGGGGAGTTTCACGTGGCCTACCGGGCACTGGTCGCCGAGCTGGGCCTGACCGTGGTTCCGGCCTTTCCGGCATTACCCGGAGAGGACACCACGGTCCTGAGGGAGGGCCGATTCATTACCGACGGTTTCGGGTGGCTCTCGGAAGGGGATCTCGTGGAATATGAAAGGGCCGAACAGGCTTTCGTCAACCTCTCCAGGGAGGTCGACCCCGACGACCCGTGGTCGCACCCCGAGGCGAGCCTTCTCGACCGGGTTTCGGTAGGTGACTGGCTTCGGTCGCTGGACACTCCCCCCGCCGTACTGAGGGCACGGAACCTGGCGATGGCCGCCCTGGGTGCCGAGTCGATCGAGCAGACATCCCTCCTCGCAGACCTCAGAAAGGAGGCCGCTGCAGGCAACCCGGGGTTCTACGATTACGACCGTTGGGAGAGTCACCGGGTCGCAGAAGGGTCGGCTACGGTAGCGCTACGTATGGCCGATGAACTTGCTCATCGAATCCGACTGGGCACACCCGTCACCGAAGTGGCGGTGGGAGCCAGCGGCTGCTCGGTACTCTCGGCGGCCGGCGAGCGCTTCGAGTCGGAGGCGGTCATCTCGACGCTCCCGGTAGCACCTTTTCGGCGGCTGAAGGTCTCAGGCGTATCCGGTGATCGCCTCCGATCGCTGGGCCGCCAGCGCCATGCCCTCGCCTCCAAGGTAGTGGTCGCCTATCAGGACTCCTTCTGGGAAGGCAACGGACAGAATGGATCGGCCTACGCCGAAACCGGTGTCATGGGCGGCACCTGGCCTCAGCGGGAAGGGATCATCTCGGCTCTGGTCCCGGCCGAGCGACTCGGGCCGATGTCGGCGACCCCGGCCGCCCAGCTCGAAGGGGACCTTCTCAACGAGGTGATTGGAATTTTCGGGGACGAAGCATCGAATCCCGAGGCGCTCTTTATCAGGCACTGGTACCGCGAACCCTTCACCGAGGGATACATCACGGCGTGGCGCCCGGGGGATGTGATGGCCGTCGGCCCCTTGCACGGCACCCACGACCCACCCTTCTATGTTGCCGGATCGGACCAGTGGGTCTGTGGGTATATGGAGGGCGCGGTCCGGACAGGACGAGCCGCGGCCAGGGCTGCGATGGGCAGCAATGAGCCCGTACCCCGCGCACCAGGAAGATGAAGCAGAAGCTGACGGCGGCGTAGGAGCTTCG
>CAIZLN010000143.1 GCA_903933815.1 uncultured Solirubrobacterales bacterium | reverse complement strand
TTTGGGGCCGTGGAGGCAGGAATACCCTACCTCCCGGGCCCTGACCGCAACGGTGAATCAGATTTCGCGGCTGCGGCCCTTGACGCCGTCGCGTATGAACTCGACGATCTCGTCGGTCGGCGTTCCGGGGGTGAAGACTCCGGCGACCCCGAGCTGTTTGAGCTCCTCGATGTCGCGGGTTGGGATCGTGCCGCCTACGGTCAGCAGCACGTCATCGACGCCCTGGGCCTCGAGCAGCTCGACGATCTTGGGGACGAGGGTCATGTGGGCACGAAAAGAGTCCGGCCCCAAGTGCGCCGAACCCTGTGAAGATCGCTCTCCAACGCTACTTGCCGCACTCGACCATACCTTCGTTCATCCAGCTGAGATCCACCGGAATGTCCACAAGGCGCTTGTCTGACGAGTCAAAACCCCGAATGTTGACATTCTCCCTACCGACGCTGGCAACATAAACGCCAGAGGCAACGGGCCACCTCGAGGACTCTGCACCTTCGGTCGTGACCACACGTGTTACTCCATCGGGAATGAGTCCAACGATCTTCCAGCCGGAGCACCCCTCCGGCGTGAGCACAGTGATTCCCTCAGATCGCATGTCCTCATCGTTACCGCATGTGCCGGGTCCGCGCTGCACGAAGAAGCAAATGCTCTGCTCAATTCCGAAAATCGATACGGATGTCCCGTCGGGAGCTGTTACCTCCGCAAATGAATCAACTTCGGGCTTTGGGTTCTCAGCTGAGGTCGAAAACCGACTAACTGCCGCAGACATCCGGAATCGGGTCTCCTCATCCAGGCTTCGCAGGTCAGCTGGCTCTAACGGTTCTAGCACAGCCAATGGATGGCCCGATTCAGAGCCAGCTGCGATCGACATCGCTTTAGGCTGATTAGAACTTGCGGCGAGTCCGAGGAATAGGACGGCACCTAGCGCGAGTAGTACCACCGACATCCCGACACCGAAACGAATTCGCATTCTCTGACTCATGATGAAACCTCCTTGATTTATGCCCTCGCTTCCGGTGACCCGAGGCGCCGGGCGACGAACCCGATCCTCAGCCTGCCACCTTCGCCGCGCGTCGCGCACCCGGGCAGCAGGGCAGGTGGCCACGGTGTCCGTCTCTCAGAAAGAAAACCGGTGATTCCTGCCCGGCCCAGCTGGCCGCCGATCTCGGTGATGAGCCTGCGAGAACCGATAGTAGACCGACTCCTGCCAAAGAACCGCCCCGTGCTCCGATCCACCGGGATCGATTCCTGAAGATTGCTCCAGAGAAAACGGCTCACGCGGCGAGTGTTTCCGTCGCTGCATCTGAGCCGGTATCTCGTCTCAATCTGTCTCAACTGTCCGCGCTGGGTAACCATCATCACCAACAGCCCGCCGCGCTCTGCGCGATAGACAGCCGCGTCGGCTTTGTCGGCGGCGACGGAAAGAAGCAAACCTAGTGAGAGCGTCACGGCAACACTAGTGATCAGGAAAGTGCCGATGGACCGAACCCGGGAAAATGTGCCGGTCAACCCCTGCCCCCAACGGACCAATCGACCCGCTTCGCGATGAAAATCACTGACGAGTCACTCTTGCTGCGACCAGTCCAGCAAGAGTAGCTTGGTCTTCCGCCACCCGGGGACACGAATCGCCGGTCGGAGATCCTGCCCGCAAGGCGGTTGTTCGCTACGCGTCCTTGGAGGACAACTGTACGGTCTAGCGTGTCAAACACGTTTCTTCCCTTTGAGAAGAACGACCCTGTACGAGGCTTGATTCTGATATCCGACGGCTCGGCAAGGAGCGTGCCCACCCGGTGCCTATCGTCACTGCACTGAAGTTTGTACCGGATTCGCAGGGGATCAAAGTCCGAGCCCGTTACACGCGCAAACACAAAGAGTCCCTGGCGCTGAGCCACATAGGTCCCGCTTCGCTTGGCGCCACCCACTTGGTTAGGAAAAGCTGCCGCCAATACGAGCGTCACAAGTGCGAACAAAGTCGCCCAAAACAGTGCCATCAAGATCCTGGCCTTTGAGTGGGTTCCTGCGACGAAAGGTACTAGCAACTTATTGGTCCTGGATCGAGGACATCTCGGGTCGCGGAATCGTATTCACCTGGACCACAGTCAATTACCCCATCCGCCTCGGGTGGGTCGTCGTACGCTTGGAGGAAGTCGTTTCCAGATAGCCCGAACATGCGGTCCTCTCCAAGGCGACCGAGCAGCCCGTTGTCCCCGCCACCGCCGGTGAGGCGGTCGTTCCCGTCCGACCCCTCAAGGTTTTCGATCGCAAGGATGGTGTCGAGAGTCCCCGTGCTGCATGAGGGATAGCCCGTACCGTTTACGTCGCCTCCGGCCGACTGTGATCGAAGGTCAGCCACTACCCTGCCCGACTCCATCTTGGCCCAAGATGCGTTGTCTTCCCCCGGGCCGCCGTTGACGGTATCGCCGTCGCAGCGGTTGGTCGAAAGCAACAGGTCGTTTCCGTTTTCTCCCGAGAGACTGTCGATGCCGTCGTTGTTGATCAGGATGTCGTCGCCCCCACGGGCCTCGAGAATGTCGTAGCCGGGCCCGGGTCCGTCGACCAGCATGTCTTCGGTTCCGAAGGAGACCAGGATGTCGCTTCCTTCGCCTCCGAGTTCGACTACCGAGGTGGTCGCCGGAAAGCCCGAAATCGAGAACTGGTCGTTTCCGCCGAGTCCCGCCAATACGATCGAGTCGAGGGGGCGCGCCGGACTAGCCGGAATCTGACAGACAACCTGGGTCGGGGAATTGTATGAACAGGAGTTGGTTCCGACGGCTCCGGTGAGGTCGAAGGACGCAGAGCCACTCTGGGCGGCAAAGGTGATCGTGTCGTTTGCCTGGTCGTAGGCAATAGTCACGTGGTCACGGGCAGTGCTTCCGGTCAAGTAGAGATTCGAGAACAGATTGACTGCTGGATCCATGCCGTCAGTCGCCATGAACCCGACGCTGATCAGACTTTGGTTCCTCGGAGCTACGTACCCGGTACCGGAGTTACGCTCACAGGAGGTGGTCGAAGCGTTCAGACAGAAGTCGTCGCCGACCCCTCCGTTCGCGGAGTTCGAATCGGTAAACGGCGGAGAGAGCGGACTCGAGCCGTCGATATAGTCGCCTTCGGCTCCACCGAAGAGCTGGTCGTCTCCGCCGCCTCCGAGAATTACGTCGGTCCCACCTCCGCCGTCGATCCGGTTGGCGCGGGCATCGCCAATGATGTAATCGGCGTAGGGGGAGCCGACAATGCGCTCGAACCCGAAGCCCGGCAAGGGACCTGAGGCTCCGGAGGTCCCAACGGTGTCGAAGCCTCCGCCAAGGGCGGCGTTGTTATTGCAGGCCTCGAAAGAAGCGGCTTGACCCGAGCACGCGGCGACACCGTCGATCCGGACCATGACACCACGCTCCCCGTCGGAGGACGGAAAAGAGGGCGGAGCCGGTAGTCCAGACGGAGTCGGATTGGTGAAGCCGGGCGTGACCGCAGTTGCGAAGCTCAGAGTGTCGCTGTCGCTCTGCCCGGAGCTGCTGTCAAGCAAGTTGTCAGTGGTGCCGTCGCCCCGGACCACATCGCTGCCGTTGTTCCCATCGACGGTGTCCGTTCCCATACCGCCGGAAACCAGATCGTTGTCCGGGCTTCCGTAGACGGAGTCGTCGCCGACTCCCCCATAAAGCCGGTCGTTGCCCTGGTTACCGATCAGGGTGTCGTTACCACGCTGCCCGAATGCGATGTCCGCTCCGGAGCCGCCATTGAAGATCTGGCTGCCGGCCCCGCAGTAGGTGATGGGCGGAGATGGCGGGCAGGGGGAAAGCGAGACTGATACCGAGGCCTGGCGGTCAACCCTGCTGCCGGCGCGCGAAGAATGATGCTTTGCTGGTGGGTAGCTGGTCGACGAAACAACGCCCGGGGCGATGAGTCGCAGTTTCGACGGCCTCGGCAGGTCGCCGTCCAGAGCCCGATCGGGAATCTCGCCGAACATGACGTCGTTTCCCTCATCGCCGGAGATAGCGATGACAAAGCCCGTGGCATAAATCCGGTCGTCGCCGGGGCCGCCCAAGTAAACCGCCCCCGGGAGAGTGCCCTCGGAAGCTCTTGTTGCTCCGGTCTCCAGTTCGGCTGGGATCTCACCAACGATCGTATCGTCGCCGGGACCACCGTCGATGAGGCGCACAGCGGGGGTGGCGAAGATGATGTCGTCTCCAGGGCCGGCGTAGATCTCCTTGGTGCCCGGCTCAGCGACCAGTACGTCAGCGCAATCGGATCCGATTACCGTCTTCCCCGAGGAGACCGGATCTACTGAGCACTGACCAGCTGCTGAAACTCCCGAAAAGGCGAAAAGCATCGACGCGCAAACCGCCGCGAATAACAAAACGATCCGGACCCTGCAGACCGGCAGCCCGTTCTTCGACACAAACACTCGATGCTCCTTCATCCGATCCTGCTTCCTTACGCCTCCGACCGCCCAGCTGATCCAGTGAATCAGCTTCCCCTCGTCCTGTCAAGCAGGGGTGTCTTCCAGTACCGGGGAGGTCGGGGAATCCTGCCGACGAAGTTTCGGGTGGAGGAGGCAGAATCCCTCGACCTCCCCGCTTCAGATCTCGCGGCTGCGGCCTTTGACCCCGTCGCGGATGAACTCGACGATCTCATCCGTGGGCGTTCCGGGGGTGAAGACTCCGGCGACCCCGAGCTGCTTGAGCTCTTCGATGTCGCGGGTCGGGATCGTGCCTCCGACAGTCAGGAGAACGTCATCGACCCCCTGGGCCTCGAGCAGCTCGACGATCTTCGGCACGAGCGTCATATGGGCGCCGGAGAGGATCGAGATGCCGATCGCGTCGGCGTCCTCCTGGATCGCGGTCTCGGCGATCTGCTCCGGGGTCTGGTGGAGGCCGGTGTAGATCACTTCCATGCCGGCGTCGCGCAGGGCGCGGGCGATGATCTTGGCGCCGCGGTCGTGGCCGTCGAGGCCGGGCTTGGCAACGACGACCCGGATCTTGCGGTCGATCGTGCCTGATGAGGCCTGGCTGGCTTCGGCTTCGGAACTCAACTCTCTGCCTCCTAGAAGACCGGGGTCTCGGTGTAGGTGCCGAACACGTCCTGGAGGGCGATGATCATCTCGCCTTCTGTGGTCCGGGCACGGGCGGCCTCGATGATCGGGTACATCATGTTGCCGTCGGCCTCAGCGACCTTCTTGAGCTCGGTCAGGGCCGCGTCGACCTCGGCCTGGCTGCGCTCGGCCTTGGTCTTCTCCAGCCGCTCGACCTGCTTGGCTTCGAGGGCAGGGTCGATGTGGAGCAGCGGCACTTCCTCTTCGTCGTGGACGTGGCTGTTGACGCCGACGATCAGGCGTTCCTTGTCATCCAGTTCACGCTGGAAGGTGAAGGCTGCTTCGCCGATCTCACGCTGGGGGAAGTTCTGGCGCACCGCCTCGACCATCCCGCCGAGCTCGTCGATCCGCCGGAAGTAGTCGTAGGCGTCGGCTTCGAGTTCGTCGGTCAGAGCCTCGACGAAGTAGGAGCCGCCGAGCGGGTCGACCGTGTTGGTGACACCGGTCTCCTCCTTGATGATCTGCTGGGTCCTGAGCGCCACGCGCACCGCCTCTTCGGTCGGCAAGGCGAGGGCCTCGTCGAAGGAGTTGGTGTGGAGCGACTGGGTGCCGCCGAGCACACCGGCCAGGGCCTCGATCGCGGTCCTCACGATGTTGTTCAGCGGCTGCTGGGCGGTCAGCGAAACACCGGCGGTCTGGGTGTGGAAGCGCAGCCGCATCGACTCGGGCTTCTTCGCGCCGTAGGTCTCCTTCATCTCGCGGGCCCAGATCCGGCGGGCGGCGCGGTACTTGGCGATCTCTTCGAAGAAGTCGATGTGGGCGTTGAAGAAGAAGGACAGCCTGGGGGCGAAAGCGTCGACGTCGATCCCGCGCTCGATCGCGCGCTCGACGTAGGTGAAGCCGTCCTTCAGGGTGAAGGCGAGCTCCTGCGCAGCGGTCGCCCCGGCCTCGCGGATGTGGTACCCGGAGATCGAGATCGGGTGCCAGCGCGGCATGTGGTCGGTGCAGTACTCGACCATGTCGGTGACCAGGCGCATCGCCGGCTCGACCGGGAAGCACCACTCCTTCTGGGCGATGTATTCCTTGAGGATGTCGGTCTGGATCGTGCCGGCGAGCTTGTCCGGGCTGACTCCCTGGCGCTCGCCGACCAGCACGTAGAAGGCAAGCAGCATCGCCGCGGGGGCGTTGATGGTCATAGAGGTGCTGACCTTGTCCAGCGGGATGCCCTGGTAGAGCCGCTCCATGTCGTCGAGCGTGTCGACGGCGACTCCCTCACGGCCGACCTCGCCGAGCGAGCGCGGGTGGTCGGAGTCGTAGCCCATCAGGGTGGGCATGTCGAAGGCGGTCGAAAGGCCGGTCTGGCCGTGCTCGAGCAGGTAGTGGAAACGCTCGTTGGTCTCCTCGACGGTCCCGAAGCCTGCGAACTGGCGCATCGTCCAGTTGCGGCCGCGGTACATCGACTCGTAAGGGCCACGGGTGAAGGGGTACTCGCCGGGATTGCCGATCTTGGCTTCGTGGTCTCCGCGCAGGTCCTCCGGCCCGTAAAGGGGCTTGATCGCACGCCCGGACATGGTGGTGTGCTCGGCGGGCTTGGCTGAGGTCGGCTCCATTGCGGAGATTCTACGACGCGGGCGCCGTTTGGCCCCCGATGCGTCCCCGGGTGGTCACCGGATGTCCTTCAGCAGCAGTTGGAGGTTCAGGGGATCCGAGGCTGATGGATCAAAGCCGCGCGATTCGTAGAACGCCCTCGCGGAAGGGTTCGAGGCGTGGACCACCACCGCTCTGATGCCGACCTGTTCGGCCGAGGCCTTCGCCCGCAGCAGGGAATCCCGGAGGACCCAGGTCCCCAGTCCGACCCCCTGGACCGACTCGTCCACTGCCAGGCGAGTGAGCACCACGACCGGGACCGGATGCCGGGGCATCCCCTTGGCGACCCTTCGCGAAGCCTCGCCCCTCTGGACCTGCCCCGCCGCCAGCGAGTAGTAGGCGACCACCCGTGACGACTGCTGCCGGTCGACGACGACGAAGGTCCTTCCGGTGCGCGCTGCCTGAGAGATGCGCGCGTACTCGAGCAGCCAGCGGTCCAGGCCGGCCACTCCGCAGGCGAAGCCATCAAGGAAATGCTCTTCGCCCAGGGCCGACGGCTCGGAGAACCGGGGCGAGGGCGAACTCAATCCGGGCGCTTGGCCGAGAGCAGCCTGGAAAGCCGCTCGTTCTCCCGGGGCGGTCGGTCCAACTCGCGCATGAACGTTTCCCAGTCGTCGCTGGCGAGGCTGAAAACCGTCCGGTCGGCGAGGACGCGTTCGGCGTGCTCACGTCCGCTCAGGGCGATGAATTCGGATAGCGACTGTCCGCCGGCCTCGGCCGCTGCTTCGAAGAGCTGGCGATCTTCCGGGGTAAGACGGAGCTCGAGCCGGGCTGACTTGGTGGAAGCCATATCAGGAGTGTACGGATGATGTACGGACGATTCAAGTCGCATACGAAGTTAAGGGAGCAGGGAGTCAGATTCTCCCCCGGGAACAGCGATGCGCTTTGCGCGATCAGGAGACGGCCAGGGAATTGAAACTCAGGCGGGGGGCCGGCGGCGCTTCGAGATGTAGCTGCCGGTGCCGCCGAGCAAGCCGGCGAGCACGACCGTGCCGGCGACGGCGAGATTGCGGCCGAGACGGTCGAAGCGCATGATCCGCCAACCACGCTCCTTGGCGACCTTGGCGAGCGGTGCATCCGGGTTGACCACGACCGAGTTGCCGACCGCTGCGAGCATCGGCAGGTCCGAGGCGGAGTCCGAATATGCCCAGGAAGATTCGAGGTCGAGGCCGTGTTCTTCGGCGAGCTCCTCCATCGCCTCGACCTTTCCCGGGCCGTAGACGAACCGGCCGTCCAGGGCACCGGTATAAACACCCTCTTCATTGATCACGTATCTCGTGCCGATGCCTCCGTCCATGCCGAGCACAGCGGCCAGTGAGGCGACCATGTCGGCTCCGGCGGCACTGACGATGTACGTCCTGCGACCCTGGTCCTGATGGAGTTGAATCTCGGCCAGCATCTCGGGGTAAATCCTTGGAAGGACCCCGGCGAGCACCTCCGGCCACATCCGCTTGATCTCCCGGGCATCAACGTTGGAGAGGGTGTCGCGGGCCATGCGCAGGACCTCTGCGGTCTGCTCGTCGGTCGCGCCCTTGATCCGGTAACGAAGGTGGTCCCGGCCCCACTTGAAGATCTGGGTCCGCGAGATCAGCCCGCGCCGCCGGGCGACCCTCGCAAACTCCATCCCACTCGACCCCGCCATCAGGGTCTTGTCCAGGTCGAAAAATGCCGCTGTCTGGTGTTCGCTCACCTGAAAAACGGTAGCGACCCGGGTCCATCGGCCCCTGACCGGGCCGGTTAGACAACAGTGCGGGGCCGTTCCGCCCGCACGGACCGGTGGGAGGGGCCGGGAGGCCCCTCCGTATGGGTTGGCGGGGTAGGCGCGGAGGGGCCTCCCCCCCCCCCCCCCCCCCC
>CAIZLN010000142.1 GCA_903933815.1 uncultured Solirubrobacterales bacterium | reverse complement strand
AGTGCGTGCCGGTGCTAGTGCTTCCAGCTGAGCGTGAGCCCGAAAGTCCGAGGTCGCATTATGAAGTCATTCTGCGTGTCACCGAAATTCCCCGTGTAGGTCGCGGTGGTGACGGCGCGTTCATCGGTCAGGTTGTTAACGAAACCGATCAACTCCACGCCGTTGAACGTAATCCCCCCGCGAAGGTCGAACACGTTGTACCCGCCGACTTCCGGCTCGCGTAGCGGGAACTGCTGGAGCAGCGCCGGGGCTGTTGACGCATAGCGGTGCGAAAGTTGAACGAAGGGGCTTCGCTCGCCGTTCCATTCGTATCGAAGGATATTGGATGCGGACCAGTCAGACGCGCCCGGAAGTGCGGATCCGGATGTCACGCTGAAGACGAGGCCAGCTGCGGTATCCACGCTTGTCAGTTCCGCGTCCAGGTATGTCACGCTGCTGTGCCAGGACAGCTGAGGCGTCAGCAGCCATTCAAAGGCCAGCTCGGCTCCGGAAATCTCGGCGTCGCCGGCGTTCACTATGCCCTGGGTGCCGCCCGCGGTGACGACGGGCAGTTGAATGTCCGACCAGTCGATCTTGAAGATGCTGGCGTCCAGCGTCAGCCGTTGGTCAAACCAGCGGTCGCGAATGCCGAACTCATAATTCCAGATCGAATCGGAGCCGTAGTTCCGCGGCAACGAAGGGTCTGGGTTCACGTTGCTCCCGCCAAAGCGGAACCCTTTCGTCGCCGATGCATAGAGCTGGGAGTCCTGCGAGAAGCGGTAGCTTAGCGCGACCTTGGGGCTGAAGCCCTCTTCTTCCTGGTAGGTGATGGCCGGGTCAGAAACGATCAGGCCGTTGACGAAGGCCGCGTAGAGCAGGCCGAACCCGTAGCTGTCGAAATCGGACTCGATCCGGAAGAGTCGCCCGCCGAGGGTTGCCTCGAACCGGTCGTTGAACAGGTAGCTGGCTTCGCCGAACAGAGCGGTCTCCTGCCCGGAGAACTCTCCGAGGGTGTGGCCCCAGATGTTGCCATCTGTGGCTAACGCCCCGCCGCCTGGCCCGAGCAGTGCATCAGCGACCGCGGCGGCGTTGTCGGCGATCGCGTCCTCGGTGACGTCGACATCCGAATCGTCATGCATCACGCCGATCAGCCACCTCAGCGAACCTTCCCGGTCAGCCAAGCGGGCCTCGAAGGTCAGTCCCGTTGAGCTGACGCCGCTCTCAACGCCCGCATTCACGAACCCCAAGACGGCGAAGCGGCTCAGGTCCTGGGCGATGGAGGCTTCCTTCTCGCGATAGCTGATCAGCCCTGTGAACCTGGCGAAGGGCAGTTCGTGGTCGATACGCAGGGAGTGGATGAGGATATTGGACTCGGCGATTTCGGGAATGCCTGTGCTCTTTGTGTACCTTGCGAGGTCAGGGTTCTCGTAGCCGACATCATCCGCCTCAGTGGCTTGGTAGAGGCTGAGCCAGGACACGGTGGAGTCCGGGCCAAGCACGAAGGTGGCCCCGAGACGGCCGCCGTACGATGTGGTGTCGTTTACGTCGCTCTGGCCGAGACCGGTGTTTTCTATGAAACCCGCCTCGCGGCGGTAGAAGCCCACGCCGCGAACCGCAAACCGGCCCTCGGCCACGGGGGCGTTCAGCATCACCCGAAGCGCGCCGTTAGGATCTCCTGCCGACGAGGTCGAGCTCAGAGTGCCT
>CAIZLN010000141.1 GCA_903933815.1 uncultured Solirubrobacterales bacterium | reverse complement strand
GATTCGAACCTGCGACCTTCGGTTTCGTAGACCGGTAGTCCTGCGCGACTAAATCCGAGCCGGGCTTCCCACGATCGTCAACCCTCCACAGTCTCCAAAACCCCAAGCAACTCAGTAACCCGGCAAACCAGCAACCGCTCGTCGTCCACGTCGATCCAGGCTCCCGCATCGGCGGGGAACACCACATGGTCGCCTGGCCTCACGGGCATCCGTACTCCTGCAGTCTCCCACCAGTCGACTCCCTGGCCGACCGCGAGGACGATTCCGTGCTGGGGTGGGGGCTCGGATGTTCCGGGTGGGACCACGAGGCCGGACTTGCGCATGCGCTCGGGTTCGAGTTCCTTGATCACCACCCGGTCGAAGAGGGGTCTGAGAGCGTGTCGGGCCACGGGGGAACCTTACGCTCGCGCGGCCTCTCCCGGCTCCTCAGTCCTCAGTCAGCTGGGCCTGGAGGCCCAGGAGGTCCACTTCGTCCCAGGCCTGGGCGATCAGGCCCTGGTGGATCAGGATGATGGCGGTGGAGGTGAAGGTGACCTTGCGGCTGGTCGGCTGGATGCCCAGGAACTCGCCTTCGTGGGTTCCGGTCCACGACTGGTGGGCGGCAACCTTGTCATCCTCGGCGACCGTCATCAGGATCTTGTTGTTGAGGTCGGGGAAGGCGCTCAGGAAGGCATCGACTGCCGTCTGCTGGCCTTCGCGGCCGCGGAACTCGTTGTTGTGGACGAAGTCGTCGGTCAGCAGGCGCTCGCAGGCGCTCGGGTCGCGGCGGTTGATCGCCTCTTCGTAGAACTGATGGACCAGGGCGACGTTCTCTTCTGATGTGCTCATGGGTTCAAGTTACTCCGGGCGGGACCGTCGAGTCGAGCGTCTAGCCTTGCGCCAGATGCCCGGCCCCCGACCCAGAGCGATTCCTTGACCGCCCAGGAGGTGATCGAGCTGCTCGGCCTCGAGCCGCTGCCCGGCGAAGGAGGCATGTTCCGCAACAACCTGGATGACGGCGTCTCGACCGCGATCTACTTCCTGGTCGAGCGCTCGTCGCCGACCATGCTCCACCGCCTGCCCGGACCGGAGATGTTCCATTTCTACGCCGGCGACCCGGCGCGGGTGGTGATGCTTCCGCCAGGAGGCGAGGTCCAGACGCCGATCCTCGGGACCGACCTCACCGCCGGCGAGCGGCCGCAGGTGCTGGTAAGGGGAGGCTGCTGGCAGGCGATCGAGCCGCTCGGCGACTGGTCGCTGCTCGGCACGACCATGGCGCCCGGATACAGGCAGGAGGACTTCGAACTCGGATCCCGGGCCGACCTGCTCGCTGGGTGGCCTGATGCGGCCGAGTTGATCGAGCGTCACACTCCTGCCGACCAAGACCAGGAGTCCTGAGCGTCTTGACCTTCCCGTCTGTCAGAAATGTCCCCTAGCCACCGACCCCGACCCCATGACGAATTCGAAAAGCCGCCTCCACTTCATCCTCCTCGGCCTGCTGATGCTGCTCGGCCTCTCACTTCCGAGCTTTGCTTCGGCCAGGGGAGTCGAACCGAGTGTCGGCCATCGGGTCGGGCAAGGGAGCACGAATGTGAACGCCTTCTGGACCCCGCAGAAGATGCGCCTGGCCGAGCGCTATGACCCGATGCGAGGCTGGCTCAAGCCCGGCGAGCCGGACGCCACTGGAGCCGCCGGCCAGCGAATGACACCCCGGCACGTAGCCCCGCTGGTCCGGCCTCCGGCCGTCGGAAGGCTCTTCTTCACCTGGCTCGGCAGGCCTGCCAGTTGTTCCGGATCAGTGATCGATACGCGCAGCCAGCGCCTGGTTCTGACTGCCGGCCACTGCGTTCATTACCTGGGGATCTGGTCCGAGCGGATGATCTTCGTCCCCGCCTACCAGAACGGCAAGCGACCCTACGGCAGCTACCGGGCGAGGACTCTGTGGACGACCGGCCCTTGGGTGCGAGTCGGCTGGGAGTACGCCATGAACTACGACATGGGCATGATCGTGACCAAGCGGACCTGGAACGGACAGCGGATCGGCGATCTCGTCGGCAGCCTGCCTTACCAGGCATTCCCCCGACGCTACGGCCGCACTCAGATCCTTGGCTACCCGGGCGGCGGGATGAAGAGCCGCAGGCTCCGTGCCTGCTACACGCGGACTTGGGCGGGCCCACGCTCCAGCGGGGCACTCTTCGGTCCTACCGGAATGGCCGCCCGGTGCAACATGGCCGCGGGCTCCAGCGGCGGGCCCTGGATGTCGGTGTACAACACTGGCAACGGGGGGACCGAACTGGTAGTTGATGGACTGACGTCGATGGGAAGGCGGGGATCGAACGTCCTTTCCAGCCCCTATTTTGGAAGCCACTTCCGGCGGCTGATCTACGACGCGGACTCCTGATCACGCCCGGCATAAGCTCAGCCACGCCCGGCAGCCCCCATACTGGGTGGATGAGCGACTGCCCGTTTTGTGATCGGATTAGCAACCAGGACGACGTCTACGCGACGACCGAGTTCGCCGCTGCCTTCCCTGATGCCTTTCCGGTCAGCGACGGCCACACCCTGGTTGTTCCCAAGCGGCATGTCGCCCGGGCCGAGCAGCTCGAGCGGGCCGAGTGGGCCGGGCTGTTCGACCTCGTCCGGGAGGTCACCGGTGAGCTGGCCTCGCTGCCGGGGGTCGAGGGGATCAACGTCGGGCTGAACAGTGGCGAGGCCGCCGGGCAG
>CAIZLN010000140.1 GCA_903933815.1 uncultured Solirubrobacterales bacterium | reverse complement strand
TTCGATCGCGGGGTTCAGCTGCGCCGCCTTGTCGGCCCACCAGCGGGTGATGAACGGCCTCAGCAACGGGCCGAGAGAAGTCAGGGCCGAGGCAACACCCGGCTTGAGCCTGATCGCAGGACCGGTGCCGACGCGACTCTGATCCTCGTACTTGCGAACCGACCAGCCACCGTCGCCATCCCAGGGCCAGTCGAAGTCATAGAGGAACGGTTCGAACGGCCGCTGCAGTCTCGGGATCGGCATCTCGGCAAGGCTGCGCTCCACGTCGCGGCGCAGCCTCAACCACCGGACGTCCCCTTCATCACGAAGCGCCGGCGGCATGGTCCGGCCCTTTGCGCCGGTGGATTTACGGAACGCACCGATCGAAGCGACGATTTTCGCCGGCTTGCCCTGGTTCTGACTCAGTACCTGGCGGGTCGTCGGGTAGTAGAGAGTCTGCGGCCAGTAGAGCTCGATTACCCGCTCGGCGAGAGAGCGCACCGGAATCACTCCATCGGGAAACTCGGGCGACCGATCGATAATCGCCAACAACAACGCCGGCTTGTAGGTGGAACTGGTGCTCGACTCATCCAGCAGGGAGAGCAGCTTTTCCCCGAGGACGATCGGCTCGTTTGGTCCCGGCATCGGGTGAAGGCTACCCGCCTACTGCGTAGGATCAGGTGCGATGACGCCCGGGGGAGCCGACACCAAGTCGCCGCAGAAAAAGCCTGTCCAGCTGAAGCTGTCGGTCCTGGCGGTCGTTTCGATGCTTGCCGGTGGCGGCATCGCTTTTGCTGCCGGCTTCGAAAGGGGCTCGATGTCGGCGGGCCTGATCTCGCTGTTCGTGGTGATCGCCGCGATCGCCGCGCGCCGGCCGGCCACCTTCAAGGCCGGGATCGCCAGCGGGGTGGTCGCCGCGATCGCTCTGCTGCTCGCCCATGTGACCGGGTCGACTCCGCTCCTGGCCGGAATCTCGATGGCGGTAGTTGCGCTGCTCACAGGAGTCGCCGTCGCGGGTGGGCCCATGGCCGGAGTGATCGGCGGCGTGATCGGCACCGCCTACTTCATCCCGGCCGCGCTTTCGCTGACAGTGAAATTCTCGATCGAGCGAACGACAGAGCTCGGACTGATCGGAATCTTCGCCGGCCTGCTGGTGGTGCTCGCGGTGGTGATCAGCCAGAAGATCCGCCGAATCGAGCATTCCCCGCGGAAGAAGAGGGCGGCAGCCGACCCGGATCAACCAGGGCCACTGACCCTGATCGGCACGGCACTCCGCCACCCGAGCCCCGAGCGGAACTACGGAATCCGGAGGGCGCTGCTGCTCGGCGCCGGCCTCACGCTCTACCTGGCGACCGACAACCACAACTTCCTGTGGATCCTGCTCACGATCTTCATGGTGCTGAAGCCCGACATGGAGAAGACCTGGACCATGGCGATCGCCCGGTCCAAGGGCAACATCGCGGGAGCGCTTGCGGTTGGCACGCTGGCCCAGTTCGTGTCGGGCGAGGTCGTGGCCGGCATAGGTCTGGTGCTGCTGGTGGTGTGCATCGGCTACTACCGCCGCAACTACGCCGTCTACGCGGCGGGAGTCAGCTTCCTGGTGGTCGCCCTGATGGGCGATCAGAGCGGAAGCTTCATCAGCTGGGCCGGCATGCGTGCCGCCGACGCCGTCATCGGAGGCCTGATCGCAATCGCCGCCGTCTACTTCATCCTCCCGGAGGAGGAAGGCGCGCCCCGGCCGACCTGACCCTGGGCGATCCGGCCGCGGCGCGATCGCAGCCGCTCAGCCTTCAGGCCAGTACGGGGCCTTCTCGGGGATCACCCATCGGACCCCGCCACGAGGGTCCTCTACATCCCCCGTGCGGCGAGGGATCACGTGGACGTGGGCGTGGCCGACAGTCTGCCCGGCGGCCTCGCCACTGTTCAGCCCGACGTTGATCCCCTCGACCCCCGGCAGCGAGGCCAGCTCACCGGTGACCTCCCGGACGAGGTCGAACAGCCCGGCCCACTCGGCCCGCTCGAGCTGCTCGGCTCGGGCGACATGGCGCTTGGGCACAACCAGGGTGTGGCCTTCGCTGACCGGAAAGGCATCAGGGAAGGCGGCGGCGAACTCGGTCGTCGCGTAGACGTCGTCCTGGGTGATAATCGGATCACAAACCGGGCAGTCGCTCATTCACCCTGTATGGGGGCTGCCGGGGGTGGCGTGGCGATCGATCGCCTCGACCGCATCAGTCC
>CAIZLN010000139.1 GCA_903933815.1 uncultured Solirubrobacterales bacterium | reverse complement strand
TTCAGCCGGTGGTCGGCGACCTTACCCAGCCGAACTTCGGCATTGCTGACCATGAGGTCGAGCTGCTCAACGGCCAGATCGATCACTTTTACCATCTCGCCGCCATTTACGACATGGAGGCCGACGACGAAGCTCATCGGCTCGCAAACATCGAGGGCACGCTCCACGCGGTCGAACTCGCCAACCGCATCGAAGTCGGCTGCTTCCACCTGGCGAGTTCAATCGCCGCAGCCGGCCTCTTCAAGGGAACCTGGCGTGAAGACATGTTCGAGGAGGCCGAAGACCTCGACAAACACCCGTATTTTCGGACCAAGCATGAGTCCGAGCGAATCGTGCGTGACCAGATCCAGCGTCCGTGGCGCGTTTACCGGCCCGGCATAGTGGTTGGTGACTCCCGCACCGGCGAGATGGACAAGGTCGACGGGCCCTACTACTTCTTCAAGGTGATTCAGCGGCTGCGCAACGTGTTGCCGCCATGGATGCCGACGATCGGGATTGAAGGCAAGCAGATCAATGTCGTTCCGGTCGATTTCGTAGCTGACGCCATCGACCACATCAGCCACCTCGACGGACTTGACGGAAAGGCCTTCCACCTGACCGACCCGAACCCGCTGCGGGCTGGCCAGATACTCAATGTCTTCGCCGCATCCGCCCATGCTCCGAAGGCTTCGATGCGTCTCGATCCGCAGATGCTCGACGTCATTCCGCCCGCCGTCCGTGGCGGGCTGATGATGCTGCCGCCGGTCAAGCGCATCACCGACACGGTTCTCGAGGACCTCGGCATTCCCCGTGATGTCCTGGTCTACATCAACTACCCGACCAAGTTTGACTGCTCCAACACCCTCAGCGCCCTTGAGGGAACTGGCATCGCCGTCCCGCCGCTGCCCACTTATGCCGACAAGCTGTGGGATTACTGGGAGCGTAACCTCGACCCTGATCTCTTCAAGGATCGCTCGCTCGGCGGGGCGATCGGGGGCAAGGTCGTGATGATCACTGGAGCGTCCTCGGGAATCGGACGCGCTGCCGCCCTCAAATGTGGTGAAGCCGGCGCGACCGTGCTGCTGGTCGCCCGGTCGGCGGACAAGCTTGAGGAGACCAGGAACGAGATCGAAGAAGTCGGTGGCGTCGCCGAGATCTTCCCTTGCGACCTGTCTGACATCGAAGACGTCGAGCGCATGGGCAACGAGGTTCTGCTGGCGCACGGCCATGTGGATGTGCTGGTCAACAATGCCGGACGCTCGATCCGTCGCTCAGTTGCGCTCTCCTACGACCGCTTCCACGATTTTGAGCGCACCATGCAGCTCAACTACTTCGGCTCCCTGAAGCTGATCCTGACACTGCTGCCGCGGATGCGGGAGCGAAAGAGCGGTCACATCATCAACATCAGTTCGATCGGTGTTCAGACGAACTCGCCGAGGTTCTCGGCCTATGTTGCCTCCAAGGCTGCGCTGGATGCCTTCAGCCGCACCATTGCCTCTGAAATCGTCGACGACAAGGTCGACATCACCACCATCCACATGCCGCTCGTACGCACGCCGATGATTGCGCCGACCAAGATGTACGACGCCTTTCCGACGATCAGTCCGGACGAGGCGGCGGAAATGATCACCGACGCCATGGTGAGGAGGCCGAAGAAGGTCGCAACCAGGCTTGGCAACTTCGGCGAGGCGCTCTACACACTGGCCCCGAAGGCGAGCGACGCGCTGCTCAACACCGGCTACAAGCTGTTCCCGGAGTCGAAGGCTGCCAAGGGCGAGGGACCGGGAGAAGGTGAGGCCGACAAGGCTCCGTCGACCGAGGCAGTTGCCTTCGCTTATCTGCTGCGCGGCGTTCACTGGTAGTCGGGACCGCCTCCGTTGACAGATCCGGGCAAGGATGAGTTCAGTGGCTGAGGCCATGCGCAGGCTCAAACACTGGGGCTGGGGGTACGAGGACCAGCAGCGCCCGCAACGCGAAGTCGCCGAAGCAGCAGTTGGCATCCGTGAGATGTTCGGCTTCGGGGGGGAGGCCGTGCCGGCGGTACCGCTGGGAGAGGCAGAGATCCGGTCGTCGAGGCTGAGCCCACCTCCGGGCGGCATGGGCTCCGGAGGACCAGAGCTTTTTTCGGACGACCTTCATGAGCGGGCCGTTCACGCCATGGGCAAGGCGTATCGGGACATCGTCCGCGGGCACCGGGGGGAGTTCTCCTGCCCGCCCGATCTGGTCGCCTTTCCGCGGGATGAAGCGGAGGTGAGCGAGGTGTTCGAGCGGGCCGCTGACTGGGGGGCCGCCGTAATCCCGTTTGGAGGTGGCACCAGCGTTGTCGGCGGAGTTGAACCGAGGCTTGCGGACCCGGACCGGCCGACGGTCAGCCTTGATCTAGGCCGACTCGACACGGTCTTTGAACTCGACCGGGAGTCGCTTGCGGCCCGCATGGGGGCGGGTATGCGCGGTCCTGAGCTAGAGCACCGCCTGCGGGAAGAGGGGCTGACCTTGCGCCACTACCCGCAGTCCTTCGAGTACGCGACGCTCGGCGGCTGGATTGCCACCAGGGCGGGCGGACATTTCGCCACTGGCGAAACCCACATTGATGATCTTGTCGAGTCGGTTCGGGCGATCACTCCATCGGGGGAGTGGCAGAGCCGTCGTCTGCCCGGCTCCGGGGCAGGACCTTCGCCCGACCGGATGCTGATTGGCTCGGAAGGGATCCTCGGGGTGATCACCGAGGCCTGGATGCGGGTCCGCCCGCGACCTGTGTTCAAGGGTTCGGCCACGGTCGGGTTCGACGACTTCGCGACGGCGGCGACCGGAGCGGTCCGGGCGATAGCTCAGTCGAGGCTCGGGCCGAGCAACTGTCGGCTGATCGACCCGCTTGAGGCGCAGACCATGGGAGCGGGCGACGGTAGTGCGACCCTGCTGCTGCTCGGATTCGAGTCGGCCGAGGTTCCTGTTGGCGAAAGGCTGGAGCAGGCTGTGGCCATCGCCACCGAGCACGGCGGCAGAGTTATGGCGCAGAAGGTCAGCGGGCCGGAAGACGAGAACGGACCAGACGCCCGGCCCGGAGGCGAGGCCGCTGAGAGCTCGGGTGCGGATCTCTGGAAAAACGCCTTCCTGATGGCACCGTACCTGCGCGACACCCTGGTCAGCTGCGGCGTGCTTTCGGAGACTTTCGAAAGTGCGATCACCTGGGACCGGTTCGAAGAGTTCCACGCAGAGGTCAGCGAGGCGACCCGTCGCGCGGTGGCCGGGATCAGCGGAGCTCCGTCCGGCGAGTCAGGTGCCCCGCGGATCAGCTGTCGCCTTACTCATGTGTACCCGGACGGCGCGGCCCCCTACTTCACGGTGATCGCTCCGGCCGTTCGTGGGGGAGAGGTGGAACAGTGGGACGAAATCAAGGCAGCAGCGTCGGAGGCAATCATTGATTGCGGTGGCACGATCACCCACCACCACGCGATCGGTCGTGACCACCGGCCATGGTACGACCGTCAGCGCCCCGACGCCTTCGCCGCAGCCCTGGGCGCGGCCAAGGCCGAACTGGACCCACGGGCAATGCTCAACCCCGGTGTATTGATCGGCTGAGTTGTCGCAGGCTGAGACCCCGAAAATCACCGCTATTGACGGGGAATCCGGATCTCACCCTGCTTCGCCGCCGCAGGCTTGCGGTCAGCGTCTCCGGCTGCGGCCCGAAATCAGCGGGACTCGGTAGCCTCCTCCGGCCGCGCGATAGTTCGCTTCGCGACCCCTTTGCCCTAGAGATCATGGACACGCCTACCTCCGAACAGACAGCCCCCGAACGATCCCCGCTGCGGGCTGCGATCAAGACCGCACGTCCGCACGAGTGGGTCAAGAACGTCCTGGTTTTCGCCGGGCTGTTGTTTTCGGGCCAGGTTGATGACGCGTGGGCTGTCGGGCAGGCCCTGCTCACCTTTGCCGCCTTCTGTGCGATATCGAGTGCCGGGTACTTCATCAACGACCTCAACGATGTCGAGCTCGACCGGGCCCATCCGAAGAAGCGATTCCGGCCGATCCCGGCCGGGCAGCTTTCGATCGGTTCAGCCTGGGTGATCGCAGCCGGTCTGGCCCTCGGGGCTCTCGCGTTGGCTTTCGCCGCCGTCAACTGGAAAGTCGGTCTGATGGTTGCCGGCTACGGGGTGATCCAGGTGGCCTACAGCTTCGGTCTCAAGCAGATAGTGATCATCGACGTCATGACTCTGGCGACTCTGTTCGTCCTCAGGGTCATGGCCGGCGCGGAAGCCGTCGAGACCAGTGCCTCGGAATGGCTGATCCTCTGCACCGGCATGCTTGCCCTGTTTCTGGGCTTCACCAAGCGACGCCAGGAAGCCGTCTCTGAACTTCACGAGGGAACCAGCAGCAGGCCGGTGCTGGAGCACTACTCGCTGCCGTTCCTTGATCAGATGGTCGCCATGGTGACGACCGGAACGGTGATCAGCTACGCGATCTACACCGTTTACTCGCCGCTGGTTGGCAGCCGGATGATGCTTACTCTGCCGCCGGTCATATACGGGATATTCCGATATCTGTACCTGATCTACGACCGGTCAGACGACCGCTCGACGGCGGCGATAGTCGCTGAGGATCGTGGCGTGATCATCGCTGGAGCCGTTTTCGCGGCAACAGCCTTCCTGATTCTCTACATCTTCAACTGAGCCGGGCGACCCCGGGACCCGGGGCTGGAGTTGAGTCGGCCCGGTGATCGCAGGGCCTGACTCGGGCTACTCGCGGACTTCCAGCCCTGAGGCCAGTTCGGTGCGGCCCGCGCTCTGGTACTGGACATCGATCGTCTCGTTCTTGCGGTACGTACCGAAGAAGCCGAGGAACATCGCCAGCCATCTCGACATGCCGATCTCCTCCTTGATGATGTCGCGGGTGAAGACGATCTCCCGGCCTTCGACGGCGTAGTCCTCGCCCTGCGTCTGGGCGACTCCGTTGATGTACACAACGATCGGCTCCGAGGCACCGGATGGCAGCCCTACCCGTCGGCCAGCCGCGAATGAGCCCTTGGGTATGTCGTTGTCTGGCCTGCTCATCGGCTCAGAGTCTCCCGCATCGCCTCAACCACCTGCGCCGCGGTATTGCCTTTGATCGGCTTTCGGCTGACGCCACCCGTGTAGCCGGCGAGACTGTTGTCGCCTCGCACATCGACTCCGGCAGTGGGTGGAGAAAATAAGCCCTTTCCCGATATCTCGATCCTCGCCTTGACCAGTTTTGCGGGTTCATAGTCGCGGATCGCCTTGGTCGTACCGAGCGGGGGGCGATCGATGACCTGTTCAATCCCGGCGCGGGCAGCGTCGAGTGCAGCATCGAGGTCATCGAACCTGAATCGGCTGACGTCGGAACCGTCGCGGATCGTCAGTTTCCAGTCAGCCATTCGATCCTCTGGCCGCCTGGCGGGTCCGAGTGGTCAGGAAGGACGGACGGCAGGTGGGCCGTCGATCCGGTCGCTGCCGGTCCGCTCGCCGATCGGCACGTAATTCGCCTCTCTGGCCCCCGTGTAGATCTGCCGCGGACGGGAGATCTTCTTCTCGGGGTCGTCGGTCATCTCCATCCACTGGGAGATCCAGCCTGCGGTGCGCGGGATCGCGAATATCACCGTGAACATCCCCGGCGGGATCCTGAGTGCCTCGTAGATGATTCCGGAGAAGAAGTCCACGTTTGGAAAGAGCTTGCGTGAGGTGAAGTACTCGTCGTCGAGCGCCTGCTTCTCCAGCTCGGTTGCAATCTCGACCAGCGGGTTGTACTCGGTCGCCTCGAGTACGCCGTCGGCGTGTTCCTTGATGATGAGCGCTCGAGGGTCGTAGTTCTTGTAGACGCGGTGGCCGAAGCCCATCAGCTTCTCCTCCCGGTCTTTGACCTTCTGGAGGAATCCGGGGATGTTCTCCACCTTGCCGATATGGCGCAGCATCCTGAGCACGGCTTCGTTCGCACCACCGTGGAGGCGCCCGTAGAGGGCGGCAATGCCGGCGGCGACGGCAGAGTACGGGTCGACATCCGAGGAGCCGACACCCCGCACGGCGCTGGTCGAACAGTTCTGCTCGTGATCGGCGTGGAGGATGAACAGCACGTCCAGCGCGCGGGCCAGGCGCGGATCGGGGTCGTACTTGGCCTCGGTCATCTTGAACATCATCGAAAGGAAGTTCTCGGAGTAAGACAGGTCGTTGTCCGGGTAGACATATGGCAGGCCCATGTTGTGGCGGTAGGAGAACGCGGCCAGAGTCGGCATCTTGGCGATAAGCCGGATGGTCGCCAGATAACGCTCCACCTGGTCGTTGATCTGGTTCGAGTCCGGGTAGAAGGTCGAGAGTGCACCGGTCGAGGCGAGAAGCATCCCCATCGGGTGGGCGTCGTATCTGAATCCGGTCAGGAACTTCTTGATGTCTTCATGGACGAAGGTGTGGTGGGTTATGTCGTGGACCCATGCTTCGAGCTGGGGGCGGGTCGGGAGCTCTCCAAAGACCAGCAGGTAGGCGACCTCGAGGTAGGTGGAGTGCTCGCAGAGTTGCTCGATCGGAATGCCGCGGTGTTCGAGGATCCCGGCTTCGCCGTCGATGTAGGTGATTGAGGAACGGCAGGAGGCGGTGTTGGTGAAGGCCGGGTCGTAGGCCATCATCCCGAAGTCTTCTTCCTTGACCTTGATCTGCCGCAGGTCAAACGCACGGATCGTGTCGTCTTCGATCGGCAGTTCGTAACTACGGCCGGTGCGGTTGTCGGTGACAGTCAGAGAATCAGTGGTCGGGGCCGACCCGGCAACGTCGCTTTCCGCCTTCTCTTCAGTCTTTTCCTCGGTACCCATCCGGCATCTCCTCGAAGTCTCTGATCTCTCGCTCTTGGTGAGCGCTCAGTATCGCAGTTTGCCCGCAGCACCCTGCGCTGAGACGGACTCAGGAACGAGTCTGACCGAAATCGGTCATCGAGCGAAGTGCCTCCATCCGGGAATCGATCTCGTCCCGGGTGAGGCGGGCCACCCTCTCGGTGCCGAATTCCTCGACATTGAATGAGGCCAGAACGGTGCCAAATCCCATTGCCCGGCGCAGCGCCAGTTCGTCGATCGGACCGACTTCGCCGTCCAGATAGCCGAGGAATCCGCCAGCGAAGCTGTCTCCGGCACCGGTCGGGTCGCGCACGTCTTCCAACGGGAACCCGGGCAGGGCGAAGAACCCGGATGGGGTAAAAAGCGCTGCCCCGTACTCACCCTGCTTGGCGACCACCGCCTTTGGTCCCTTTTCCATGACTGCCCGCGCGGCCCGGGCGAGGTTGGGCTGGTCTGTCAGCTGCCGGATCTCGGCGTCGTTTATCAGCAGGCAGTCGACCTCCGAGATCGCTTCCCAGAGAGAGTCCCTCGCGGTCTCGATCCACAGGTTCATGGAGTCGAGCGCAGTGAAGCGGGCGCCGCCGCACTGAGCCCTGACCCGCCGCTGCAGATCGGGCTGGATGTTGGCAAGGAAGAGCATGTCGGCCGTGGACGATGCTTCGGAGAGTTTGGGGTCGAAGGCACCGAATACGTTCAGCTGAGTGTCATCCGTGTGGGCCGTGTTCAGGTCGTACTCGTAATGACCCTTCCAGAAAAAAGTCTGCTCACCCGGCACCCGCTCGATGTCCTCGGTGATCACACCGAGGTTTTCGAGCACGGCAAGTTCGGTTGCTGTGAAGTCCTCTCCGACCGGTCCGACCACGCGGACATCGGTGAAGAAGCTGGCCGCCAGCGAGAAGTGCACGGCTGAGCCGCCGAGCATTTTCGATCGCTCGCCGAATGGCGTTGAGACGGCATCGAATGCGATTGAGCCGACGACTGTCAGCGACAAGTTGGTGCCTTTCGTGCGTTGGTTGGAAGTCCGTCCCCTTGCTGGCAGGACGGCACTCATCCTAGGGGTTCATCCTGCGAAGATGGTTATGTGAGAGCGATCCAGATAACCGAGTTCGGCGGACCCGAAGTGCTCGAGCTGGTTGACATTCCGAAACCGGTGGCCGGACCGGGGGAGCTGCTGGTCAGGATCAGTCGGACCGGGGTCAACTTCGCCGACACCCACGCCACCCGCGACGACTACCTCGCCAGGCAGTCTCTGCCGCTGATACCCGGGGCCGAGCTTGTCGGCACCACCGAAGACGGCCGCCGGGTTGCGGCGATCGTGCCGGACGGGGCCTACGCGGAGTACATCTGCGTGCCCGAGTCTTCGCTCGTGCCGGTGCCGGATGAGGTTGATGACGAGCAGGCTGCCGGGCTGTTGATCCAGGGCCTGACTGCCGATGCCATCCTCAGGATCTCGGCCGGCATCAAGCCCGGGGAGTCGGTGGCCGTCAACGCAGCAGCCGGGGGAACAGGCAGCCTCGCCTTGCAGATCGCCCGCTCGATCGGAGCCGGGCGGCTGATCGCGATGGCTTCTTCCCCGGAAAAGCGGGAGCTCACCGTGGAACTTGGTGCCGACGTTGCGGTTGACTCGCGTAGCGGCAGCCTGAAAGAGGACCTGATCGCAGCCAACGAAGGCAGGTTGGTTGACGTGATCCTGGAGATGGCCGGCGGCGAGGCCTTCGAACAGTGCCTGTCAGCCCTTGCGCCTTTCGGTCGGCTTGTCACCTTCGGCATTGCCTCCAGCGAAGAGAACAGAGTCCGGACCGGGAGCCTGATGCGCCACAGCCGGGCTGTGATCGGATTCTGGATAACCCATCTGCTGGCCAGACCGGACCTTGTGAAACCGGGCCTGGAAAGAGTTCTTGGTGCCGCAGCAGACGGACAACTGCGGACCGTTACGGGCGGGACTTACCCTCTGGAAGAGGCGGCGGAGGTTCATCGGGCGCTGGCCGCACGGCGTACGATCGGAAAAATACTGTTGGATCCTTCCCAGTGACTGAAAAGACGATTACCTTCAAGGACCTCGGGCTTTCCCCGGAAATACAGCTCGCAGTCGACGAACTCGGCTTCGAAGAGCCGAGCCCGATACAGGCCGAGGGTATCCCGCCTCTGCTCGCCGGACAGGATGTGATCGGTCAGGCCCAGACCGGCACCGGAAAGACTGCGGCCTTCGGCATCCCGATGCTGATGTACCTCGATCCGGCGGATGATCAGGTCCAGGCGATCGTGTTGACCCCGACCCGGGAGCTCTGCATTCAGGTCACCCAGGCCCTGCGTACCTACGCAGAGCACCTCGACATCAACATTGTCGCTGTTTTCGGTGGGGCCCCCATCAGGAGCCAGCAGGCACAACTGCGATCCGGGGCCCACGTTGTCGTAGCCACGGTCGGCCGGATGAAGGACCTGATCTCGCGGCGCTCGCTGGTACTCACTGCCGCCCGCTTCGTCGTCCTTGACGAAGCTGACGAGATGCTCGACCTCGGCTTCCTCGAGGATGTCGAGAAGATCCTGAGAATGTGTCCAAGTGGCCGCCAGACGGCGCTTTTCTCGGCGACCATGCCACCTCCGATACAGCGGCTGGCTGAGGGCTACATGTATGACCCGATCACAGTCAGCATCACGCCCGAGCAGTTGACGGTCGATGCCATCCAGCAGGCCTATGTCGAAGTGGCAAGCAAGGCCAAGACTGAAAAGCTGATTGAGATCCTCAAGGTTGAAGACCCTGAACAGGCGATCCTCTTCTGCCGCACCAAGATCGGCGCTTCCCGGCTCGAACGTGACCTCAAGAACCGTGGCCTCGATGTCAAGGCGCTGCACGGCGACCTCAGCCAGGGTGCCCGCGATGGCGTGATGATCGCCTTCAAGGGCCACCGTGTGAAGCTTCTGGTCGCGACCGACATCGCCGCCCGCGGACTCGACATCGAGCACGTCACTCACATCATCAACTACGACCTGCCCAACTCTTCCGAGACCTATGTCCATCGCATCGGCCGCACCGGCCGCGCCGGCAGGACCGGGCGTGCAATCACCTTCATCACTCCTGAGCAGCGCCGGGACCTGGATCAGATCGAGAGGGACGCGAGCACGACGATCACCGCCTGGGAGTCACCCGAAGAGCGGATCGAGCACGCGCCGCCTCCCCGGCGCCGCCGCCGCAGCGGTCAGGAGCCGGCTCCGCTGGACGACGTTGATGAAACCACCGGGGCCGCGGGTTCCGAAACCGAAGACTCCCCTGTCGAGACTGGTGAATCCGGTTCCGGGCGCGGTCCCCGCGCTGGCAGGGCCGAGCGTAAGGATCACTCCGAATCCGGAGATGAGGCGGGCGGCAGGCAGAAGAGCGATGTCCCCGAGACCCCGGACGGGATAGCCAAGCTGTTCATCAACCGAGGCAGCCGGAGCGGCATCACTGAGGAAGACCTCCTTTGGGCACTGAAGGAGGGAGCGGTCCTCGACGACGAGGCGATCTCCAGCGTCAGGGTGCTGGACCGGTTCTCCTTCGTCGAGATCGATGCCGATCAAGCTGAGCGTACAGTTGAGTTCCTTGATGGCTCCAGGCTCAAGGACTCGGAGATCCGGGTTGAGGTTGCCCGCCGGTAAGCAGGTCTATCCGGTTCAGCAGCTCAACGAAGTCGATTGGTTTGTCGAGGTAGCCGTCGGCCAGGCTCCACTCGTCTGAGAAACTGGCCTCGCTCAGGGCGCTGACCATGAGCACGGGTATCTCCGGCGCCCTGCCCTTGAGTATGTTCAGAGCCTCGGTGCCAGCCAGCTTTGGCATCATCGCGTCCAGCAGGATGAGGTCGGGTTCGAGCGAGAGCTCTCCGACGACAGCCTCCACAGCTTCGTCGCCGTCGCGCGCCTCAAACACTTCATGGCCGGCCCTTTCGAGGCGCCTTCTGAGCAGCAGGCGGATAGAAGCCGAATCTTCAGCCACCAGCACCAGGCTCATGCGGGACCGGGGAGGGATCGGGTGGTGGCGCCAGCATGGTCAAGGGGCAGCCAGACTTCAAACCGGCTGCCACCCGCCGAGGACTCGACCGAGATCCGTCCACGGTGGAGTTCGACCAGCCGCTTGGCGATGGTCAGGCCGACTCCGGCGCCCGTCATCCGGGAGAAGTCGATGGCCCCCCCGTGGCGAAAGCTGCTGAATGCCAGATCCGGTGGGTCGAACGGTATTCCGCGGCCGTCATCTTCTACCGCGATCAGGATCCCGTCGTCCCGAACTCCGGCCGACACCTTGATGGATGTTCCGGGAGGGTTGTGGACGGAAGCGTTCTGAGCGAGATTCTGGATCACCTGGCGAAGACGACGGGCATCGAACTCGATCATTGGCAGGCCAGGTTCGATCTCAAGCGAGATCGTCTGGTCGAGCTGACCGGCGTTCTCCAGAAGGGACTCGGCTGCCTCACGGATGGGGCCTTCGACCTCGCCTGGGGCCAGATTGAGGGTGAGCTCGCCGAAACTGTTGCTGGTCAGGTCGAGAATGTCGTTGACCAGGGACTGCAGGTACAGCGCATTTGTCCGGATTATCGAGGCGGCCTCGACCTGGGCCGGGTTGAGGGATTCCCGCTCCATGTCGAGTATCTCCGCGAAACCGATCAGCGCGGTCAGCGGTGAGCGGAGTTCGTGGGCGGCGGCCATCGCAAAGGTCGCACGACGCTGGACCAACTCGTCGGTGATGTCCGGGTTCCAGGCCAGCAGCAGCAGGTGTCCCTGGGTCAGGGTTTCCTCGTTGACGAGCCACTCGAGCAACGGAACGTCGGGGCCGGCGCTGAACATGACCTTCTCCCCGCGCAGCAGAAGACGGTCCAGTTTTTCCTCATTGGCGGCCGTGGAAAGAGCCTCATAAACGCTTACTCCGGCAGACAGCTGGGGAGCCAGTGACTCAGTTTCGCGGTTACGCCAGACAACACGTAAATCCCCGTCCAGCATGATGATTGCGCTCGGTAGCCGGTCGAGGATCTCCTTGTAGATTTGCGCTCCTTGCAGCACCGCGCTCACCTTACCGACCTCTGAGTGCCCCGCCACATAAGCTGACCGGCGATGAATGGTGAAACGGACGGGATCTCACGCGGGCCGCTCGAGCAATGGTTCGCCGAAAGGGTTCCTGGCCTGGAGACCCCGCTCGATTACGAAAAGATCCACGGTGGGCTCTCCAACCTGACGTTTCTGGTTACCGACCAGTCGGGAGCGCGCTGGGTGCTGCGGAGACCACCACTGGGTGAGCGACTCGGCTCGGCTCACGACATGGGGCGCGAAGTCCGGGTTGTCACCGCCCTCGCGGACACGCCCGTCCCGGTGCCCCCGGTGGTTGGCTACTGCGAAGACGACTCGGTCACCGGGGCGCCCTTTTATGTCATGGAGTTCGTTGAGGGTCCGGTACTCCGAGGGCCTGATCAGGCCGCTCTTTTTCCGGCACCGGAGCAGCGTCGCCGGATTGGCGAAGGCCTGGTCGAAACGATGGCGGCGATTCATTCACTGGATCCGGAGGAGATCGGACTCGGGGACCTCGGTCGCCACGACGGCTACGTGCCCCGTCAGCTCAAGCGCTGGTCAGGCCAGTGGGAGAAGTCGAAAACCCGTGAGCTTCCTGTGGTCGAGAGGGTTCACCGCCAGCTTCTGGACTCGGTTCCCGAGCAGACCGAAACCTCGATCGTCCATGGTGATTACCGCCTTGACAACGTCATCTTCAGCCCGCTGGGAGAGGTCGCAGCTGTCGTCGACTGGGAGCTCTGCACTCTCGGTGACCCACTGGCCGACCTGGGACTGCTGATGGTCTACTGGGCCGAGCCTTCTGACCGGGATATCCCGCTCTTCCGTCCTGCCACGGTGGAGCCAGGATTCCCGACGCGGGTCGAGCTTGCCGCTCACTACCAGCGAATATCAGGCCGGGACATTTCGGAACTCGACTACTTCGTCGCCCTCGGTTACTGGAAGCTGGCGGTGATCATCGAGGGTGTGCTGGCCCGGTTTCGAAACGGCCAGTATGGCGAGGAAAACCGCGATGGCGGTGACGAGTTCGAGTCTGCAGTCGAGATGCTTGCGACCGCCGCCTCGGAGGCGATCGACCGCCTCGGCTGAGTCACTCAGCCCGAGGCTTCCCGCTTCTTGAGCTGGCGCCCGGTTTCGCGACGGGCGATAACCATCTTGTGTACCTCGTCGGCGCCGTCGACCAGCTTCAGCATCCTGCTGAACCGCCACATCATTGCCAGCGGGGTGTCGTCGGAGACTCCCAGGCCCCCATGAACCTGAATCGAGCGATCGAGAACCGCCATGACCATGTTCGCTGCGACCACCTTGATCATCGAGATCTCCTGACGGGCGGCCCGCTTGCCGACTGTGTCCATTTTCCAGGCGGCGTTCAACGTCAGCAGCCGGGCCTGGTCAATCTCCATCCGGGAGAGGGCGATGAAGTCCTGGATGAACTGCTTGTCGGCCAGTGGTCCGCCGAAGGCTTCCCGGTCGGCGGCCCTCAGGCACATCATCTCCAGGGCCCGCTCGGCTGTTCCGATCGCCCGCATGCAGTGGTGGATGCGACCTGGGCCAAGCCGGTCCTGGGCAATCAGGAAACCGGCGCCGCGCGGACCGAGCAGGTTCTCAGCCGGCACCCGGCACTCTTCGAAAAGGATCTCCCAGTGGCCCGGACCGGCTGAGTGGCCCATCACCGAGATCGGCCGCACAGGCTTGAAGCCGGGGCTGTCGGTCGGCACACAGATCATCGAGGCACGGGCGTACGGGTTGCCCTCTGCCTCGGTGATCACCATCGCGATCGAGAGATCGGCACCGTTGGCTCCGGTCGAGTACCACTTGCGGCCGTTGATCACCCATTCGTCCCCGTCGAGTTCAGCGGAGGCGGCCAGCCGTGTCGGGTCAGAGCCTGAGGTCTCCGGTTCGGTCATCGAGAAGCAGCTGCGGATGTCGCCCTCGACAAGCGGGTTGAGCCAGGTGCCCTTCTGAAGGTCACTGCCGTGCTCAGCCAGAATTTCCATGTTCCCGGTGTCCGGGGCCCCGCAGTTGAAAGCCATCGGTGCGACGGCCGGGCTGCGACCCATCTCCTCACAGAGAATCGCGTACTGCCAGTTGTTGAGTCCGGCGCCGTACTCTTCTCCGGGCATGAACAGGTTCCAGAGCCCCTCGCTTTTTGCCCGGCTCCTGATCTCCACAAGTTCCGCGGGATAAGGGACCCCGGGCCCGACTTCAAGGTCCAGCGCTTCGTGAAGCTCGGCCTCCCGGGGGAAAATGTGCTCGCCCATGAACGCCCTGACGCGGTCACGGAGCTCCAGTATCTCTTCGTCGACTTGGAAGTCCATGCGGGAGAGGCTACCGCCGCGGACGGTACCGGGCGAAGAGCTCGCCATCGTGCTCGAGCAGTTCTTCCAGTCGCTTTCGTCGCGGCTCGGTCAATGTCCCTTCGAGGATTCTCGGGGAAGGCTCTCCGCCGACCAGCTCCGGGGAGATGGTCAGGAACAGGTCGTCAACGGCATCGGCGGCCTCGAGCTGGCCGAAAAGCTGCGGTCCGCCCTCGCAGAGCACAGCTCTGATGCCGCATTCATTACGCAGGTGGCCCAGCACCTTCTCGATCGCGATCGGGCCGTTCACCTGCTTCACTCTGGTCGGCGTCGCGGTTTCCGGAACGGGCTGGTCGCTGCTGGTGAAGATCAGAACCTCGCCGGCCCCGCAGGTGAAGATCGGCGCATCGAAGGGCAGGTCCAGCCTGCCGCTGATGATCACCGCCAGCGGGTCCGGGGACAGACCGATCCGCTCCCTCTTTGCCCGGGCATCCGCATCGCGGACTATCCGCCCGTAGCGTTCGGCCCGGATCGTGCCGGCACCGACCATGACCGCGTCAAATCGACGGCGCAGCTTCACCAGAAACTCGGAGTCGACTTCGCTTCCCAGATCTTTTGAGCGTCCCTGGATACTGGCTCGGCCATCCAGCGTGGTGATCATGTTGGCTCCCACGAAGGGTCTGCCAGCAGGTGGCGATTCGAACGGATGGTAGCCGTCGAGCAGCTCGTCGATCGAGGTTTCGCCAGGGTCAGGAAGAAGGCGGCGCATGGTCTTCAAGCTAGCTGAACGGCACTCCGTGCCACGGTCCCCCGTCGCGGACAACGCAAACCCCTCAGGAGTAATCGTGCCAGCCGTCGAAGCTGTGGCCGGCGAACTCTTCAAGTCCGGCGACATCTTTTCGGAAGCGCCCCTTCAGCTCGGCCATCAGGTCTTCGGGGATGTCCGGTTTCGGTGCTGGTGGTTTGTCCGGACTGTGCACGACCTTCTCAACCATCCAGCGCATCGATTCGGGCAGCCGGTCGAAGTTCCGGTCCAGTGAGCGGAACCCGGGGAGCTTGATCAGCTTCTCCATGAACTGGTACTTGCCCTCCTGCTTGGCGGCAGACTTTTCCCATTCGCGATCGAACTGCTCGGAGGTGAAGTCCGGATCGACCCCGAGGAAGGTGAAGGCTTTCTTCATCGTGCCGTCCCTGTCGCTTCCGAGCTCTTCCTGGGTGATGATCTCGATCTGGTCACGCTTGAAGTTCTGGAGGTAAGGCTGGAGCTGCATCCAGTACATCGAACGCTGGATGTAGGAGGAATCGGGCAGCGACAGGGTCTCCACGAACTCGCGGGTCTCATAACCGGCCCCTGTGGCATGTACCCAGTGCGAGAGGATGCGCTTGATCGGATCTCTCACCATGTAGACGAGCTTCGCGTCGGGACAGTACTTGTGGATACGCTCGGCCACTCCGTTGAAGCGTGGGCGATTTGTGTAGTGCGGAGAGGATTCGCCGTTGACCTTGAACCGGTCATCGAACCGGCCCTTGTACCAGTCGAGGCCAAGGTCCCAATTCTGCTCGGCCGCGAAGAAGTTGAGCTCCTTCGGCTTCGACATGTGGACTTCCGGGTGAAGGCCGAGGTAGTGGTGGATCGAAGTAGTGCCGCACTTGAGGCCGCCGATGATGATGAGGTTCGGCAGGGTCGCGTGTCGGCTCCTGTGGCGCGGCAGGCGACGGTTCCGGTCAGCGGTGAACCTCTCCCGCGCCCGCGAGCACATCGCGTCGTCGGCGGGATCATAGGCAGGCTCCACATCGGTGGAGGCACTTCGCCCGGCCTCACCTTCGGGCTGGTTCGGAGCGGTTTCCAGGTCGTCTGTTTCGGTGCTGGGGGCCTCGGACATGGGGGTGTAGTGTAGTCGCGTCATGGAGCCAAGAGACTCCCAGTCTGCGGTCGGGGCGAACCCGACCAACGCCATTCCATGGCGGGGCCCCGGCCCCGGCCGGCCCCGGCTTCCGCTTCCGCCCGCCCCCGTGCCCCTCCAGTGGAGGGGCCGGCCTCGCAAGAGGTGGCGCTACATCGGGTTCTACGGCGAGGAACTCATGCTGTTCATGGTCAGGTTCGAAGTAGGGCCGCTCAGGCAGTGCTTCTGGTCGGTCTGGGACAGGTCCTCGGGAAGAGTGGTGGATCACACCCAACTCGATCCCTTCTCACCCGAGGTGTCGATTGACTCCGACTACGCCCGGCTGGAGGCCGACGGTGTCAGCGCGACGCTCAGGCTCGGTGACTCGGTCCCGGTCGAGACCGTCTGTCCGAGCGGAAGGGGCTGGGTCTGGACCCGCAAGCGGGTGGGCATTCCGATCGAAGGCGAGGTGAATGCCTTCGGCCGGAGTTGGCATGTCCAGGGACCAGGCGTTGACGACGAGACTGCGGGCTTCCACACGAGGCACACGGCCTGGCTTTGGTCTGCCGGGATCGGTACTTCTTCAGACGGCCGGGCAATCGGGTGGAACCTGGTCTCCGGAGTCAACGACCCGTTGACTTCCAGCGAGCGTTCGGTCTGGGTCGATGGCCTCCCACATGAGGCCGGGCCTGTGGTCTTCCACGACCTCGACGGAGTCCGGTTTTCCGACGGCTCGGACCTCGAGTTCCATTTCGGCGATCGAGCCGAGCGGTTTCGAAAGGATGACTTCGGGCTCGTCCGTTCGTACTACCGGCACCGTTTTGGAACCTTCACAGGTGCGGTCGAAGGCATTCCCCTCGAGAGCGGTGTCGGCGTTATGGAGGAGTGCCGCGCGGACTGGTAGCCCGATGGGGATGCTTCGCTACCCGATAGCTGCTGGAGGAATCTACTCTCGAACCAGTTTGTAGTTCTTGACCGTGGCATCCTTCTTGCCGGTCTCGAGATACTGGCCCTCGAGGGTGTCCTCGGAGAGTTCGAACAAGATGAACCCGTCCTCGTCGGTTATGAAAATCCTGCCATCCGTTCCAACCGCCCCCTGGATGATTTCCCGGGGACCGAACGGTTCGCCTTCAGAACTGATCTGCTTGTACCCGACGAACACGTTTTCGTCCTCCCTGACCTCAGTAATGACCAGCTTGGCGGTTCTCTCCTCGTAGACGCCCGAGTTATAGCCTGAGCTCGAGCCGACCCAGGTACCTTCGAGTGAAGTTACCCCTGAATCCTCTCCGCAGCCAGCGAATATCACCACGATTACGGGCAAAGCAACAAGCAGGATACGACGCATTTGACTGTCTCATTTCGGATCGGACGTTGGCGGACGAATACGGGAAAGTATCAGCAAGGGGACCATCTGGGTCGAGCTACGCCCGCAGGTCCGGTGACCATCTCCATTCCACCATTTCCATTTAGTTGTGGCTTGACGGAACCGTCCACTGCCAGGGGGGTTGCTCGTCGGCCGGGAAGCGGATGTGGTTGCGGCCGTCGAGTGTTTCGAGGGGCACCAGCATGGGGGAGTCAGAAAGCAGGACCCGGGTTCCGGCTGCTGCTTCGATCTGTTCCGGGCTGACCGTGCGGCGCAGACTTTCCCATCCGAAACCGGGGCGGTAAAGCCACCAGATCAGGTCCAGCACTCCGCCCGTCCGGCGCTGGTCCCGGACCTCGGTGAAGTAGGTGATGCGCCGGTTCGATGTCGTCAGGCGGAGACCGCGTTCGCCGGCTTCGGGTACGGCACAGCTCTGACGGCGGCAGTACCGGAAGTCGACCGGCACCAGCGGCGTTCCGTCCGGTCCCGGGCGGGCCATCGGCCAGGGGGCGAGCTGCCTGAGCACCCGGGCGACCGGCCATCCATAGGCCTCGACGGCCGGATGATGGCGGCAGGCATCGGGCGCGCGTGGGCCACAGGCGATCCGGTTGGCGATGCGCGACCCGATTTCGCGACCGGGACCCCGCTCGCCGGTTGCCAGGCCGAAACCGATGGCCAGAGCGAATGTCGCAGCCAGCAGCAAAACCAGACCGGTCTGTTCCACGGTGGCCGACCCGCTGCTGTCGGAGAGCCGCGAGCGCCCGCTGCGGGAGTCGGATTTCGGGGTGGCCGCTCCCGGGATGAAAAGCAGAGACCCATCCGCCCCCGCTTCTGTTTCAGCGGCTGGAACCCGTTCATCGATTTGTCGCCAGGGCTTGCCCATGCAGCGAAACTAGGGCTGAAGCGCGCACTGCATTTTCACCAGGGTTGACCAAACAGCTACATTCCACGGATGGAAGGTTCACCGTTTGACATGTTTGGAGATCCAGAAGAGCTCCGGGCCCGGATGCAGGAGATGGCCGATCAGATGCAGTCCTCCCAGCAGGTCGCCTGGGCCGACAACGCGATTCGCCTCGCCGTCGAGATGACCGTGGCTTCGATCGGTCGCCTTGAGTTGACCGGCGGTAGCGACGAGCAGGCGATCCAGGTCCGTGACGCGATCCGCATCGTCTTCCCCGAAGCAGTGACTCTGGTTCGGGAAGCCCGTCAGGGTTTGCGTTGATCAGGACCACACGCAGCTGACCGGACTCCATTCAGTCATCAGTGGCGACGGCCCGACCGTCCTGCTGATCCACCCGACCGGAACCTCTTCGGCCTGGTTTGATCCCGTCGTCGGGCTTCTTGCCCAACGATGGCAGGTCGTTACATATGACCGCCCCGGATGGGGCAGGTCTGCTGTCCCGGATGACTACCGCCGGACCTCGATTGCCGAGCAGGCAACAGCCGCTGCCGGCGTTCTCCGCGAGTCTGGCGCCGCATGCGCCAGAGTCCTCGGAGTCGGCTTCGGGGCTGTGGTGGCGCTCGAACTCGCGTTGGCTGAGCCTGACCTGGTTGACGCTGTCGTGCTTGTGGAGCCGCCTCTCTTTGACACCATCACCCGCGCCACCGAGGGCATGTCTGATGATGTCGCAGCGATCCGGGAGGCCGCTGAGCCAGGTGGGGAGGAGGCTGTCTGGAGGCTTTACCTGAGCGGGGGACTTTCTACCCTGGGGGCAGGGGCGGAGAGACTTGCCGGCAGTGTCTCCGGAGCGGGTCCGGCCGCCGCCCACACGCTTCTGGTCGAACTGCCTGCGGTGCCCGCCTGGCCGCTGGATCCCGTCCGTGTCGCGGCGCTTGAAGCAGTGGTGACCGTTGCCACCACGCCTTCATCAGCGGGACTTCTGCTCGAGGCGGCTGACTCGCTGGTCATGCGGATTCCCGGCGCAAGACGCGAGGTGGTAGCCGATGACTGTCCCGGAGCCATTCCGGAACTACTGGGTAAGGACTGAGTCGGAAGCGGTCCGGACGCACTGGCAGACGCGCCCCCGACTGTCAGAGGACTTTGAACCTGACCCGGTAGGCACCTCCGCGCCGGAAGAGGCCGCCGATCAGCTCGATCGGAATCGCGAAAAGCATGGAGGGAACGGCGAGGACCACGGTTATGAACAGGTCCAGCGACTCCCGCCAGGGCTTGCGAGCCGGCGTCGCGACCGCTTTCCCGAAGGCGCCCAGAGCGAGGTTGTGGCCGAAGGTGAACATGTTGATTCCACTCTGCCACATGCTGAGAATCCCCTTGCCGGGCATCCACCTGGTTTCGGCCAGGACCTGGTCACGGGTTGCGATCAGGCGGAGGATGGATTCCGGGGTGAAGCGGTAGGCATGATCGGTTCCGAGGCCGCTCCAGGCGCCGCCGGTAACGAAGGACTGGAGCGAAGCCTTGTTCTCGAACACGACAACACCGTCCTCGCCGGCATCGCGCTCAAGATCCGCGATCGCGTCAGCGGTGGTGCCGGTCTTGCCCATCACCCCGAGGCCGCATGCCTCGCAACGGTGGGCGAGCCCGGTGTCGACCGGCAGATCAACCCATACGAAGAGTGGTTCCCCGCAAACCGGACAGGGCGGGTTGTCCGGCCCGGCACCGGCTTCGAGAGGGACTGTGGGCAGGTCGCTGCGCATGCTGGCTGTAGCGTATTGAGCTATGGCCAAAGGCGACCCTGAGACCCGCGACCGCTTTGAGACCGTGATCTCCGCTGCCGCCCCATTTCTGGATCTGATGCTGGCTATCGGCGATCGGGTCTCCAGAGTGCTTGAGCCCAAGGACTACGAGTACTACCCGGTCAGGGACGAAGACCCGGAAGAACCGCCCTCCGACAGCCGGTAGGCTTGCCCGGCAACTCCACCCACCGATGATGAGCAAAGAACAAATACTCGAACGCGAACGCCGCTGGGCTCTGCTTGCCGGCATCGCCTCTGTCGCCGCTGTCGCCTTGATCCTCGTTTCCTTCGGGGCTTCAGCTTCCGGCGTCAGAACTGCAGCCGGGGTAGCCGACCGACTGCTGGACGTGGATTCCAATCGCAGCGCCCTCGTGATCGCGAGCATCGTCCAGGCAATTGGCTGGTTCATGCTGGCAATCCCGCTTGTCTATCTCTTCCAGGCTGCTTCAGCTCGCTCCGCGCAGGTCCGCCGCGGCCTGCTCGGCCTGATCATCGTCGCACCGATATTCCTTGGTCTTGGCGGGTTGCTCAGCACCGTCTCGGTACTTGATGCTGCGACCGAGTTCAAGAACGTTCCCGCTTCCGAGATCACCAAGTGCGTCGGTGAGAAGCAGGCTGAAGGGGAGTCGACCGGAGGCGAACCGGCGGTGACCGCGACCGGTCCGGAAGGCTCCGCGCCCGCTGGGACTGAGCCGGACGCAACTAACGCTGACAGCGGCGCCGTCTCCACTACCGATCAGATCGAAGAGTGTCGCGATGACGCAGCGCGGGATGCCCGTGCCGAATCCTCGATGTCCGGAATCGAGACCGGCCTTGGCCTGGCAGGGCTGCTGGGATTCACGATCGCTGTTGTCTACTGCGCTCTCTGGGGCATGAGGACCGGCCTGCTGACCCGGTTTTGGGGGTCGCTCGGCATGGCCCTTGGGGCCGTGTTTGTCTTCTTTACGCTTTTCACCCTGGTCTGGTTCATCTACATCGGCCTGCTATTCGCGGGCTGGGTGCCGGGAGGCAGACCACCGGCCTGGGCTTCCGGAGAGGCCATGCCTTGGCCCAAGGGAAGACCCCGCGGCCGGGGTGATGAGGGTGAATCCGATCCGGACCCCGATCCGGATCCCGACAGCCCTGCCAGCGGCCCCGTACTCGAAGGCTTCGGAGAAGAGGTCCCGGACGAGACGATGCCGGAACTGGAACGCCGCAAGCGCAAGAAGCGCAACGGCTGAACCCGGCCAGCGGCCAACCCGCACTCACCCGCTGATCGGCCAGGTTCGTCAGGCCTCTTTCTTCCGGGTGATGAAAAACAGCAGGGCACCTGCCAGAAGCAGTAACCCGGCCCGGCCGAAGGTCTCGGCATCCTTGGTGGTCATGAGGGCCAGCGAGACCAGAATGCCGATGACTGGCATCACGGTCGGTGTCCTGAAGTGAGGGGCCGCGACCGTTTCCCGCCGCAGCACCAGGACTGATGCGTTTACCGTCGCGAAGACGATCAGGAGCAGCAGTACCGTTGTCTCGGCAAGTTCACCAACTTCACCGGTGATCAGAAGCAGCGAAGCGACAGCAGCTGTGAATGCGATCGCGAGCCATGGAGTCTGCCGAACCGGGTGGACCCTGCCAAACGCCGCCGGGAGGATCCCCTCGTCAGCCATTCCGTAGAGCAGCCTTGATGCCATGATCAGATTTATCAGGGCCCCGTTTGCGAGGGCGAACAGGGCAATCCCGGCAAAGAGCCGGTCCGGAACCGCCAGGGGGCCAACCGAGGTGACCTCCAGCAGCGGCCCGTCGGATGCGGCGAGCACGCCCGTCGGCACGACCATCGACGCGACCAAGGTGACCAGCAGGTAGATCACACCCGCCGCCACCAGACCTCCGAACAGGGCCCAGGGGAAGTCGATTCGCGGCCTGCGGGTTTCTTCGGCGAGGTTGACTGAGTCCTCGAAACCGAGCAGGGCGAAGAAGGCCAGCCCGGCTCCGCCCAGCAGCGCAAGGAAGACGCTGCTTCCCTCCTTGAACTCAAGGGCTCGACCGGGGTCACCGATCCCGTCGCCCAGCGCCGCAGCGCCGATCACGATCACCAGCACCAGGCCGGCTATCTCCACAGTCGTGAGGACAAAGTTGAAGCGCATGCTCTCCCTGATCCCGCGAAGGTTGATCAGCGAGATGACCGCGATGAAGGCGATGCCGACCACCTCGACCGGAAGCGTCACAAAGGCAGACAGGTATTCGCCCCCGAAGGCCCGGGCTATCGTGGCGGCCGATGCCAGTCCGGAGGCAACCACTGCGAAAGCGACCATGAAGGTGAAGAAGGGTCGGCCAAAGGCCCGGTTTGCGTACAGCGCGGCCCCGGCGGCCTTCGGATACTTCGTGACCAGCTCGGCGTAGGCGAATGCGGTGAAAAGAGCGAGCGCCAGAGCCAGCATGAAGGCCGCCCAGATCGCCCCACCGGTCTTCGCGCCTACTTCTCCGACCAGGGCATAGATCCCGGCTCCGAGAACGTCACCGATCACGAAGAAGGTGAGCATCCGCCTTGAGATGACCCGCTTCAGCGGCCCGTCGTCCGGCGCTTCTCTCCGCAGGGAGGAGGGGCTTTCGACCGGCTTCAACGCCCGCCGGAGGCCTTCACTTGCCCGGCCAGGCTGTCCACCACTGACGGGTCCCTGAGCGTGCTGACATCACCAAGTTCCTTGCCGTCGGCAATGTCTCTGAGCAGCCGCCGCATGATCTTGCCCGAACGGGTCTTGGGCAGGTCGTCGGCGAAGTAGATCCGCTTCGGACGAGCCAATTTGCCAATCTTCTCGGCGACGTGCTCGCGGAGCGCGATTGTGAACCCGTCGCCGGCTTCGACCCCGTCCTGCGGGGTGATGAAGGCGACGATCGCCTGACCCGTGGCATCGTCGGGCACGCCGATCACGGCGGCTTCGGCAACACCTTCATTCGAGACCAGCGCGGACTCCACTTCCATGGTCGAAAGACGGTGTCCCGAGACGTTGATCACGTCATCGATCCGCCCGACGATCCAGACGTACCCGTCTTCGTCGATCCGGGCAGCGTCACCGACCAGGTAGACGTCGTTGCCATAGCGGCTCCAGTAGGTCTCGATGTATCGCTCCGGCTCTCCGTAGAGCGTGCGTGCCATCGCCGGCCACGGCGTGGTCAGCACGAGGGTGCCGCCGCCCTCCTCGATCATCTCGTCGGACTCGTCCATGATCGCGGCCTTGATACCGGGTAGCGGCAATGTGGCCGAGCCGGGCTTGGTCGTGGTGATTCCCGGCAGCGGGCTGATCATGATCGCGCCGGTCTCGGTTTGCCACCAGGTGTCAACGATCGGGCAACGTCCACCGCCGATGTGCTCGTGGTACCAAAGCCAGGCCCGCGGGTTGATCGGCTCGCCGACCGAACCCAGCAGGCGAAGGCTGGACAGGTCGTGGCCGGCCAGCAGCGCCTCGCCCCATTTCATGAACGACCGGATGACGGTTGGAGCCGTGTAGAGGATGCTTACCCGGTAGCGCTCGATGATCTGCCACCACCGGTCTTTGCCGGGATAGTCGGGGGCGCCTTCGTACATGACCGACGTGGTTCCATTGGCCAAGGGCCCGTAGACGATGTAGGAGTGTCCGGTAACCCAGCCGATGTCCGCGGCACACCAGTAGACATCGTCATCTTTCAGGTCGAAGACCATCCGATGCGTGGCCGCAACCTGAGTCAGGTAACCACCGGTGGTGTGCACGATGCCCTTCGGCTTGGCGGTCGAGCCGGAGGTGTAAAGGATGTAAAGCGGATCTTCGGCATCCATCGGCTCAGGTACGCAGACGGGGTCGGCTGCGGCGACCGCTTCCTGCCAGTCGATATCGCGGCCGTCCAGCATCGCGCAACCGGTACCGCAGCGGTTGACCACCACGACATGCTCAAGGTCGGGCAGGTCGGGCAGCACACCATCTACCTTCTCCTTCATCGGCATCGGTGCGCCACGCCGCAGCGTCGCGTCCGCCGTCACCAGCGCCTTGGCCGTGGAAACCTCCATGCGCTCCTTCAGTGAGGAGGCGGAGAAACCCCCGAAGACAACGTTGTGCACGGCGCCAATCCGGGCGCAGGCGAGCATCGCAACTGCCGTCTCGGGGATCATCGGCATGAAGATCCCGACCACGTCCCCCTTGCCTACACCGAGCCCTTTGAGGACGTTGGCAAAACGCTGGGTCTGGTCGAGCAGCCAGTCGTAGGTGATAACCCTCCGCCCCTCGGGGCCAGCCTGGTCGGCGTCCTCGGCCTCCCAGTGAAAGGCAACCTTGCCGCCCCTTCCGGCAGCCACATGGCGGTCGAGGCAGTTGGCACTGACGTTCAGCTTGCCGCCCTCGAACCATTTTGCGTGAGGCGGGTCGCTCCAGTCCAGGACCGTGTGCCAGGGCTCAATCCATTCAAGCTCTTCGGCCCACCCAGCCCACCAGGCTTCGGGGTCGGCTGCTGCGCGCTCGTATACCGCCGGGTCGGACCACCCGGCCCCGGCGACAAACCCGGAAGGCGGGGGGAAGGTCAGTTCGGTGCTCAGCAGGACGTCGAGTTCCGGTTCTTCTGCCACGCTCACTCTCCTCATCCTCAGGGTGTGTGAGTGCGAATGGTAGAGGTCCCCCGATGACCGTGGGGTGTGAGTGGGTCAG
>CAIZLN010000138.1 GCA_903933815.1 uncultured Solirubrobacterales bacterium | reverse complement strand
GACTGTCAATCAGACAGTTGCCGGCTCGAACTCACCCTTGGCAGGCAGCTTGCCGATGCGCGGTTCGCCGGTAAAGTCGGTCTTGCCCAAGTCGATCACATACGGCTTGGGGTCGTAGAAGGTCCGGTACGCGTACCGGAGTCCGGTGAGGTTGCAGACAGACGACCAGTCAGTGTCCTCGTCGACGAGTTTGCCATTTGCCGACATCCTGTTCAGGCCCGGAGTGATGTCAAAGTTGTTGAGGATGTGGAGGGTGAGTTGTTCGGCTTCATGGCTGTCGGCAGGTTGATCCGAGGCGGTCACCTGCGCCAGGGCGCGGACGAACCGTGACGGAGAGGTCGTGCCGGCCGGGAGGCCCATCAGCCCCTGGCCTTCACCGAGCGGTGCGATTTCCACTCCGTTGAGATGGGCTTCTTCCGGGTTGGTGGTCGACATGCCGAGGTAGTTTCCGGCGTTGATGTAGTGCCAGTCGAGGTACGGCGCGTTGGTGCCGACGCCGAGTGGATTTTCGACCACTCGAGCGCCTTCCGGGTGAAACTCGATAGCAAGAGATTCGTCTTTGTCGTGCATCAGGAAGTGGAGGGGTGGCACCAGGCCCATACCCGGGTCGAGTCCCCAGATGTTGACGTCGGCGACTGCCGCCCGAACTTCCTTCAGCGACGAACAGGTGCCCAGCAGGAATCCAATGACATCAAGTTCGGAGAGGTCACTGCCGTCGCCCTTGAAGTCCTGGTAGGCGCAGAAGTCCTCGCTGTCCATGTACTGGGCGTGTGCCGAAATGCCGGCCTCGCTGAGCGCATCGGTGTACCAGTTGGGCTTACCGAAGCACGAGATACCCACCATGCCGTACTTGGCCTTCCACTCTTTACCCTTGGCCTGGCTTCCCTCGGGAGCGGCTCCCTCCCCGCGATGATCGGACGGAAGTACTCCAAGGTTCCAGGGCATCGACAGCGGGAACTCCTCCGTCCGGCCAACCACGACTGAGCCGTCCTTGGCTTTCTTGATCTTGAAGTTGGTACACATGGGCTGTCTCTCCTTTGCTGGAAAAGCGCTTACAAATCGGCTTTTGCTTGGCCCCCGGACCTTGCCTCCGTGCTCAAAAACGGCACCCCCGACTGAGCCTGTTCTCGAGCGAGAGTACAGCGAAATCGGCTCCGACGATGCCTTGGCCGAAAGCTTCGGCTTCAGCTTCGGGTGCTCGAGGGAGGTTCTGTATCCAGGGGGTTCAGCCCGGCCCGGGCGGACTTGAACCAGGAAAGCTCTAATCAGACTCTTATCCGCCTCTTACGGGCCCCCCTGAAACTCCCTTTGGTCAGATAGTCCCAGAACCCGACTGAGGTAAATATGAGAAAAACGAGTGTAGTAGCTGTTACCGGAGCCACCCTGCTGATGGCAGGAGGTATCGGGCTGGCAACTTCAAGTGCTGAGCCGTCAGGAGGCCAGACCCAGGCTGGCCAGGCAGCTGCCATGGACCGCCCGGTCGGTCAGAAGCAGGCCGCAAGGATTGCCGACCGCACGATTGAGAGGCGAACCGGTCGATCGGCCCGGGTCACCGGTGCGTCTGCTGAGAATGACTTTGGTGCCAGGTGGGAGGTCGAGGTGACTCTTGACAACGGACGTGAGTTCGATGTCTATGTCAACGCTCGCGGCAAGGTTGTGAAGGTAATGAAGAAGGGCCGCGGTGGGAGTAACACTCTGACAGCGGGCGCCAGGCAGGCAACCGACTCAGCCAGCCTTGACTGGATGGCCGCCGGTACGGCGGCTCAGGATGCAGTCCAGGTCGAGACGGGCCAGCCAGCCCAGGTTACGGGCCTCGAGCGAGAAGACGACGGTGAGGCCCTGTGGGAGGTCGAGCTCGAAGGCACCGATGGTGCTACCGAGTTCGAAGTGCTCCTTGATGCCGAGGGTAATGTGCTTGAGATCGAAACCGAGGAAGCTGGCGGCGACCATGAGGACGGTGACGATTCCGACCGGGATGGTGACCGGGAAGATTACGACCAGGATCGCGAAGGGGATGATCGCTGATAGCTGATCGTTCGGCTCGCAGGGATCAACAGACACGGCGACCGCCTCCCGAGGGGTGCGGTCGCTGTGTTGTTGCGGGCTGACTTACCTTGGATGCGGGAACCCTGCGTACGAGGACTTCCCTTAATGTCTTTGACTGCTTCGTCCACGGAAAAAGAGGGGTTTGATGATGAGTTTGCTGGCCAGAGTCAAGGGGGCATCATGGGGCAGGAGATTTCTCTGGCTGGGGTTGGTTCTTGCCGGCCTCCTCGTCCTCATCCAGCTCGTCCCGTATGGGCGGGACCACACCAATCCGCCAGTTCAGGCACAGGCGAAGATCGCCGATCCTGCCGCACAACAGCTCTGGGACGACTCGTGCGCGGACTGCCACAGCAACCTGACCACCTGGCCCTGGTATTCGAACGTGGCTCCTGTTTCCTGGAGGCTGCAGTCCCATGTGGAAGACGGCCGAGAGAAGATGAATTTTTCCGAGTGGGAAAACGCGCAGCCTCCGATGAGCGAGGTTCGGGATGTCATCGAGTCAGGCGAGATGCCAACCTGGGATTACGCCTTCATCCACGGCGGACTGTCTGACCAGGACAAGAAGGTCCTGATTGCCGGGCTCACCGCGACCTACCGCGATGATCCGCCGGGCTCGATCAAGCAGGGCGACTGACAAAGTCGTGCCTTGTGTGTTCCCCGCGGTGGCGTTTCACCGAGCGGTTGTGATCTGAACGGGCAGAGGCCAGGGCCAGTCGGCTAGTCTGACGGAGCAACCGCGGTGTGCCAGGAGGGTCGCCCAGACAGGGAAGGTGTCGGTGGTCTTCTTGATCGCAAGCAGCAGGCAGGTGGCAGGTTTTGGCTGGATCCGGGTAGCGATGATTGCCTGTGCAGTCGCAGCGGTTGGCGTCGGCATCCTCACACCGGCTCCCGCATTGGCGGCAACGGAGCGGCCGGGAGGCTCAATCGTTCAGTTGCCCGGCCGGGAAGGCTGCCTGACCGATCGTTCAACCCCGAAGGCGAGCTGCACTTCAGTGCGGGCGCTGTTGACTCCGGGTCCTTTCCTCGGGTCGAGGGCGATGGGAATCAGCCCCGATGGCAGGAACCTTTACGTCGCCTCCTTCAAGAGCGATGCGATAGCTGTGTTCGCGCGCGATCGCCAGACCGGACGTCTTGTTCAGCCACGCGGTGAGGCGGGCTGTGTCTCGGCCCGGGGTAGTTATGGATGCGCCCAGGCCTGGGGTCTCGACGGCCCTAACTCCCTCACCGTCAGTCCCGATGGCCGGTTCGTTTCTGCGACCTCGCTGCTGGCCTCATCGGTGACCACCTATCGACGCAACGAAGACACTGGTGCCCTGACCCAGCTGGCTGGTTCCAGAGGGTGTATCTCCGGTACGGGTGTTCCGGGGTGTGCGTCTGCCCGCGGACTGAATGGACCGGACGTGATCGCGGCCAGCTCAGATGGCCAGAGCGTCTACGTCGGCTCGTTTCCCGGCAGCGCATTGGCTGTCTTTCAGCGGAACCGGCAGAGCGGTCAACTAACCCAGCTGGCTGATGAAGCCGGCTGCATAACCGCGGCGCCTGCCTCTGGCTGCAGCACGGCTCTGGCGATGACAGCGATCGAAGGTCTCGCGGTCAGTGGCGACGGAGCCTCCGTGTTCGCCGCCGCTGCAGGCTCGAATGCGGTGCTGGCCTTCACCCGGGATCCGGTTGACGGTTCGCTGGCGCAGGTCGGCAACGGCTACGGCTGCGTTACCCAGGCAACCGTTGCCGGTTGCTCGACTGGACGCCAGCTTGCCGGAGCCAACGCGGTGACACTCAGCCCTGACGACTCAAATGTTTATTCAACCTCGCTGATCAGCCAGGCAACCACCTCTTTCTCCCGGTCCCTCACCACCGGGGGCATCGAGCAGCTGGGTGGAGCCCTCGGGTGCGTGGTCTGGCTCGGTGCCAGCGGTTGCTACCCCGCAAGAGGCATGCGCTCCGCCGAGGGAATCGCATTCTCTCCGGACGGTCTGAATGCCTATGTAGCGGCCTATGGGACTGGTGGCATAACGATCCTGAATCGCCGGCCATCTACCGGCGGACTCGCCCAGAAGCCCGCACCCTGGGGCTGCGTCTCGTCCTCCACGACCGATGGGTGTGAGAGGGGCAGGGGTCTTTCCGGGACGGGAGCGGTGGCTGTCAGCCCCAACGGACGGTTCGTCTACGCGACCGGGGCCAAGGCCAACTCGATCACCGTGTTTGAACGCAAGCCGAATGGAAGGTAGGGGAACCGTGGCGAAGATCACCAGAAGGAACCTGCTCAAGAAGGCGGCCGTAGCTGCCCCGGGTGCTGTCGCCGGCGGCGCACTGCTTAGCCAGGCAGCCAAGGCAGCCGAAAGGAGCCCTGCCGCAGGCAAGAACCTGGTCATATTCATCACTGACCAGGATCGGGCGATTCAGAATTTCCCCAAGGGCTGGGAAGAGGAGAACCTGCCGGGGGTCACCCGGCTGAAGCGAAACGGAGCTTCATTCGAGAAGGCCTTCGCGGCCGCCTGCATGTGCTCACCGTCGCGAGCCTCGATGCTCACAGGTTTTTTCCCGGCCCAGCACGGAGTGAAGTACACACTGGAAGAGAACATGCCTTCTCCTCAGTATCCGCAGGTCGAGCTTCCCACGAACCTTCGAAATATCGGCACCGCCATGACTGCGGCCGGATACGAGGTCGTCTTCAAGGGCAAGTGGCACATGAGCAAGCCGTCCAACGGATCCGAGTTCACCAGCTCCGACCTGGCGCCGTACGGGTTCAACGCCTGGGACCCGCCGGACGCGGGCGCAAACCAGAACCTCGATCAGGCGGGTGGCGGCACGACGAACAACGACGGACGGTTCATGGATCAGCAGGGTTCACCTGCAGACGGAACCGAAGGAGTGGTCGACTTCCTGACGGATCGAGCGGCCTCGACACAGCCGTTCTGCCTGATCGTCTCACTGGTCAACCCGCACGACGTCCTTTTCTACCCGAACACCTACGTTGCCGGCGGCTATGACGACTCCTGGCTGGAAGGCGACATCGGCCTGCCCCCGACCGTCGACGAGGACATGTCGACGAAGCCGACCGCACAGCAGGATTTCCTGAAAATCTCCGCTGGGCTCGGGGTGCTCAAAACGCAGCAGGAGAAGCTGAACTACATCAACTTCTACGGGAATCTGATGAAGCTGGTCGACGGTTACCTGGTTGATGTGATGGACACTCTTGACTCGCTCGGTTTGACCGAGGAGACGGTGGTGGTTCGGACCGCTGACCACGGAGAGCTCGGTCTGTCTCACGGCGGAATGAGGCAGAAGAACTTCAATGCCTACGAGGAGGGCCTGCGTGTGCCTCTCGTCTTCTCGAACCCGGAGCTGTTTCCGGTGCCGAGGAAGTCTGATGCCCTGGTCTCTCATGTGGATCTGCTTCCGACGCTGGCGGGGCTGTTCGATGTGCCGGCGTCCGGACGGGCGCAGTGGCAGGGCAACGACTATTCCGATCTCGTCCTCGGCCGCAGTGACAAGCCGGTGCAGGACTACATTGCCTTCACCTACGACGATTTCCAGTCAGGTCAGAAGAACCCTCCGTATGTCAAGGCTCCTCAGCATCTGGTTTCTGTTCGCGAGGCCAGGTGGAAGATCACCAAGTACTACGACCCGAAGGGCAAGGTCGCTCCCCAGTGGGAGATGTACGACCTGAAGAATGACCCGAATGAACGGGTGAACCTTGCTTCACCGAAGTTCAAACGGAGTCCCGGCGTCCAGAGCCAGTTCGACCGCCTGAAGAAGAAGCTCGCCGTGGTTGAACGGGAAAGGCTTCAGCCACTTCCGTACATGGCCTTCAGGGTACGAAGCTGCCGGCTCTCAGGTAACCGGGTGGTCTCCTCCATGAGGTTCCCGGGTCGTGGAATCGTGGAGCAGCAGGTGACGGCAGAACTGGATGGCAAGACCGTCGTTCTCGGCAAGAAGCAGCGCACTGTCGTCGTTGCCGGGGTGGAACCGCTTACCGTCCAGCTCGACAACAGGGAACTGAGCGCAGTTACGAAGTCACGCCGTAGCCTGGTGGTCACCACCCGCTTCCTGCCCAACGGAGGCACGCCGGTTACCGACAGCCGCCGCCTGAAGCCTTCCGCTTGAGCTGAAGCGCCAGGAAGAAACTGATCGCAAGTTTGTGGCCTTCCCGACTGCCGGTTTGACCGGCTCAGACAGATACCTGGTGCTGCTGCGCCACGGAGAGACTGAATGGACTCTTTCCCGACGACATACGGGCAGCACTGATGTTGCTTTGACCGAGGCCGGGAGGGAGGAGGCCCGGGCGGCTGGCGAGCGACTGGCGGGTATGACCTTCGAACGGGTCGTGACGAGCCCTCTTTGCCGGGCGGTCGAGACCTGCCAGCTGGCCGGGTTCGGCCTGGATGCCGAGGTGGACCCGGCTCTGAGCGAGTGGGACTACGGCGAATACGAAGGCCTGACCACGGTCGAGATCCAGGAATCCAGGCCCGAATGGTCGCTCTTCGAAGACGGCTGCCCCGGAGGGGAAGGCGCGGCCGGAGTAGGCGACCGGGTCGACCCCCTGGTCGATGCGGCGAGGCAGGGCAAGGGCAACTGGCTGTTCGTGGCCCACGGTCATGTGCTCCGGGTGGTGGGGTCCCGGTGGGTGGGCCTGCCGCCCGATTCGGGAATGATGCTGAACCTCGGAACCGCTGCGATCTGTGTGCTCGGGTTCGAACATGACCGCCCGGTGATCACCCACTGGAACGAGACCGGCCAGCTTCCCTGAGGGCCGACCGGTGGCCGAAGGCAGAGAGCCCCGGCCGAACGGATCCGACCGGGGCT
>CAIZLN010000137.1 GCA_903933815.1 uncultured Solirubrobacterales bacterium | reverse complement strand
TTGCCGGTCGCGTCACCGGCTGGCTGAATCCGGATGATGACGGCGATGCCGTCGAGGTTGATCGGAATCGGGGCGAAGTTGACATTTGCCCTGGGCACGTTGATCGTGCCGTAGCCGTTGCCGTCACGGGTAATCGTTCCCTCGAAGGTCGGCTTTGCCAGGGGTGGATCAAAGGCCCCGAAGTCGAGTGAAAGCTGGAGAACGGTGCCGCTGCCACCGACCAGCTGCAGGAATCCTCCGGTCACCTGACCCTTGAAGTTCGGCGGGGACGGGTTGGCTATCTTCTGAGCCTGGGCGCCGACCGACACGGCAAAGAATGCGACCAGAACAGTCGCCGATACCGTGGCAATCTTCCTGATGAATCTCGTCCCTGTCCTCTTGGCTCCCATTGTCTCCCCTGTCCTTCCTGCGATTTCCCTGACTGTCTGCCTGTGTCGCTTCTTCAGCATGCCGCTACCCGATCCTCGTCACTGCGCCGGATCTGACAACGACTCTCCGGTCACCCGAGATATAGGTGACAGAGAGCTCAAAGTTGGCTCTGCGCCCGGCGTTACCGGCCTTCGTCATGACCTTGAAGGAAATGTTCCGGGACCCACCGGCGGCGATGTCGACCGATACGCATCGGCTGGCGGCACCCTTCACCAGAGCGGTCGGACTCTTCAGGCAGGCCTTCACACCCGTCGCAGGACTCTCGCCGGTGTTGCGGAGCCTTGTCGTCAGGCCGATAGCCCTGCCCGACTTGACCGACCTCGGAGCCGTCAGCCCCGGCTTGGCAAGCTTCGCCGGCAACAGGTCGACTACCTCTTCGAGGTTGAACGAAAGGTCAATCGCTATGTCCTCCCTCGGAAGCTCGAGGAGATCGTCAACTATCGTCTTGAAGGTTCCGCATCCGGTGACCTTCGGGAAGGCGACGCTTGGTGACGAAAGCGTCACCGTCTTGCCTGTCTGGTCGTAGGTGCCAGCGAGATCGAATGTGATCGGCTTCAGGGCGCACTCGTCGCCCAGCGGAAGGGCATTCCCGTTCAACCTGGCCTCGACTTCGGCCTCGACCGGAAGCGCCAGAGTGGCCGGACCGCCACCCGACGGAAGGGTGCCGACGCCGTCGTTGGTGGCAGAGATGCTGATGACTACGTCCACGTCTGCTCCCGGGCCGATCGCATCCGGGATCGTCTGAACGACCGGCAGGAAGTTCACTCCGTCCTTGGGAACGAGCCACCTTCCGTCGCTTGACCGAACTCCGGTGAGTGTGATCTGCTCAGCGGGGAGAGGTACCGAACCGAGGGCCGCCAGTGAGAGGGTGCCCTCGCTGAGTGTCCCCGAGATGGCTGATCCCTCAATCGGGCCGATCTCGGTGCAGTTTGGCGGAGTCCCCTGGAAGCCAGCCGGACAGGTGGGTGAGTCGACGGTCCATGTGGCCCCGACCGGTTCCGAAAGGTTCCCGGCCTCATCTATTGCCCTGATAAGAACGCTGATTTCGCCCGGGGAAAGGCCGCTCAGTACGAGCGGGCTCTCGCAGGAATCGTAAGGACCGGTGCCGACCTTGCACTGGAAGGCTGCATCCGGGTCGTCGCTCGAGAACTCGATCGTTCCCGATGTCTCCTGGCTGGAACCGGTCGGAGCCAGATCAACAACGGCCGTGGGCGCAGTTGCGTCCACTGACCACTGCCTGATCGGCGGTGTCGGATCTTTCAGGCCGACCGGCTGTACCGAACTGACCGCCCGCACCCGAACTGAGTGCACGCCGTCTTCGAGCCCGGAGAGCTGGAGCGGGGTTTCACAGGCTGCCCACGGCGAGCCGTCAATCCGGCACTCGAATGTGCCGGCACGATTGCTCGAGAAGGCGATCGCAGCCGACCGCTGCCGAACCAGGCCGGTCGGACCCGAGTTGATCGAGGTGACCGGTGCCTTCGACTGAACTGTCCACGAAAGCGTCGCCGGCAGGCTGATGTTCCCTACGGCATCTTTGGCAACCACGGTGAATACGTGCTCACCGTCAGCGAGCCCGTCGGGAGCGAAGTTCCCCTCGCAGCGGACCTGCGGAGCGCTGTCGATCTGACAGAACAGTCCGTCGATCGCACCGGACAGCTCCTCCGGGTGGCCGAAGGAGATCGAGGCGGCTGTGAGCCTGGTAGTGGAGCCGTTCTCCGGCAGTGAGGCCGTGATCACCGGCGCCACCGGCGGGCCGCCGAGTACCGTCCAGCTGCGCTCCATCTCCGGTGAGACATTCCCGGCGCCGTCGGTTGCCCGAACCTTGAACGAGTGTGGCCCGTTCACATTGAGCTGTTCGGATATCTCGAAGGTCCGGCCGCATGCTTCCCAATCCTCGCCATCCAGGGAGCACTCGGAAGCCGCTTCGGGGGAGAGATCGCGCCCGGAGCCGTCCCAGACAACCCAGCCGAACTCAACCTCGCCGAGTGGTGTGAAGGCTGACGGGAAGCCGAGCATCTCGACTTCGGGACTCACGCTGTCCTGCTCCCAGGACACGACTGCGGCCGTCAACTCGGCGTTACCTGCCAGGTCGACTGAAGAGACAGTGAGCTGATGGGGGCCATCGTTGAGGCCGCCTGTTACTCCGAGCTCTGCCAGGCTGACCGGGCTCTCGCAGGCCACCGGGGAAAGATTGTCCAGGGTGCAGGTACTGCCCGTCACAGCTTCGTTGGTTGAGAAAGCAAATGAAGGATCGACATCACCGGAAACGGGATTGGGCTTGACGGTGAAGGTCGTGGTCGGCGGGGTCCTGTCGACGGTCCAGTCAAGAACCTCGGGAGTCGAATCAGGGTTGCCGGCGATGTCAAGGCTTCGAACCTCGAGGCGGTGGGGACCGTCAGCCAGAGCACCAAAGCGCTCCGGAGACTCGCAGGTCTGCCAGGCCTCATCGCTCACTGAATCGAGACGACACTGATAGAGCCTGACGCCGCTGGAAACAGTCGTCTGGAGATCGTCACCGGTGAAGTCAACTGTCGCCTTCCTCGACTGAGTCCTCCGGGACTCGGTCGGGCCCTGGCCGAAGTTGACAGACCCGATCTCAGTGGTCGGCCGGGTTGCGTCAACCTCGAACTCGATCTCGAGCGGTGCCGTGTCCCGGTTGGTGGCGGGGTCGGTCGCTGCCGTTGTCAGCGTGTAGACATCATCCTGCGGAACGGTGAAGGCGGGCCTTGACCCGTCTGCCGCTGTACCCGGACAGGCTGAGGTTGAGATTACGACGCCCGCATTGTCACCTTCGACCTTGCAGTCAAAGGTCGAGTTGGCCTGGGTCGAAGAAACGACGTAAGCGAGCTCGCGAGTGTTCACCAGGCCCTCGGGGCCGCTCGAAAGCGCGGTATCGGGCGCGGTGAGATCCATGATCAGGGTTTCGGGGAGGGCGGTCCCGAGGTTGCCGACTTCGTCAGTCGCCCGGAACTCGAGCAGGAAGGTGCCCTCGGTGAAGGGGTCAACCAGACCGAATCCGGGGTCAGCTCCGAGAAGCGGGAACGGACTGGATCCGAGAACCTGAGACGGGTTTCCGCAGTCCTTCCACTCGCCGCTCAGCGGACCGAACAGGACCCGGCACTCGAAGGTGTTGCGAGTCTGAGGGGTGCGCTCGGCATCCGAAGCCCTCAGGTTGTAGGAGGGTTCCACCTGGTTGGAGAAGCGAGGCTGGAAGGTGGGTCTATTTGAAGTCGGTCCGACCCTGACCTCACTGACCGGGGCGGTGTTGTCGACGCGCCAGGTCCGGAAGGCCGGGGTTCCGTCCACGACATCCACGTCGTTTACGGCCCTGACCTCGAACCGGTAGAGGCCGTCGCCCAGACTTCCGTATTCCTGTCCGCCGGTCGCTGCCGTGGCGGAATCATTGATCGAGTCGCAATCAGCCCAGTCCTCGACCACTTCTGCGTTCAGCCAGTCTCCGGTGTATCCGATCGGGTTATCTCTCAGCAACCTGCACTCGTAGCCGACCACCGGCTCCTGCGGGCTCGAGAAGTCAAACTCGGCGGCGGTTGCAACTGTAGAGCCCAGGAAGCCGGTGCCCGGCTCGGGGTTCAGCAGCGGTGGCACACCGTTGTCGATCTCGCCGCCATTGAGAACGCCGGAGTTGTCGATCGTGGTGTTCGGCCGGACCCGGACAGTCAGAGTTCCGGCAGAACCGGTCCCCCTCTTGTCGTCGGTCGCGAGGAACGAGAAGGTGTCGTTGCCGGTGTAGTCGGCCGGCCATTCGTAGGACGGGTCGTTCAGTCCGAGCTGGGTCACCAGCGGATCGGTGATCTCGCCGTTGTTGCCACCCGAAGGGGTGATGCTCACGTAGTAGGGATCAGAGTTGATGTCGTTCGCCCTGAACTCGACATCGGAGCCCTGCGGGTCGTCGGCCTCGAGGTCGAAGTTCTCGGTGATGGCCTCGGGCAGCGAGTTGATCGTGGTGTTGTACTCAAAGATCTTCTGCCTGGCCGAATCATCCGATGCCGTCACGGCACCGTTGTCGGTTACCCGGGCCCGGATCTTGTAGGGGCCGGGAGTCTTGCCGGTGGTGTCGAAGGACTGGGTCAGTGCCTCGCTTACCGGTACACCCTGCGCATCACCCTCTCCGATGAACTCGAACCCGTCACCGCCAGGGCCGTCTGTCAGATCGCCGTTAAGATCCCACTCGATCACCTGGCCGACCCCTCCGTTAAGGGTGTCTTCCGGGTCCGAAGGGTTGGCACTGATCGTGTACTCCGTGTCGGTGTCGGGCCTCGGGCTCAGCGTGCCACCGAAGGTGAGTTCCGGGTCGGCCGCACCGTTGACCAGCAGCGACCCCACATGAAACAGCCTGTTGGTGTCATCGCCCGCCCCACGCGGCGCCGCCTCGACCACCCAGCGGCCGCGGATCGACGGAGCCACAATGTCCATCTGCTGGGTACCGGTGTCGCGGCTGGCGAAGTTGTAACGGGAACCGGAGACCTCAGTGGTGCAGGGAGCCGCACAGGCGGCGTATGCGCTTCCGTTCCAGCGGAGCATCGCTCCGCTATTGGAGTTCCTGAGCCGCCAGCTGACGGCGTCAACGAAGCCGGGGTCGCCACCGGTCAGCGGAGCCGGCCTGTTGTTGGTGTTGAACTGAAGCTTGACCGGATCGCCCTTGCCGACGACGGCGTTCATCGTGCCGCTCGGCTGGTTTACACCATCAACCTGGAGGATCCTCTGGCTCGAAAGGTAGGGGCCACCGTTCGGGCAGCCGTAGTTGACGTTCGTCAGGCGGAGGATCGAGCCGGTGGCGGTCGAGACCTGGCCGTCATCGTTGACGATCCGGAACCACACCTGGCGGTTGTTAGTGGTGGCCGTGCCGCCGCCCAGGCAGAGGACAACAAGCAAGGTTCCGTTCGAAAAGCCGTAGCTTCCGATAGAGGTTCCGACGACCGACGAAAGCGGAACGCTGGTCGAGATGAAGGCCTGGGAGCTACCCGGCCTTCGCTGCACATCCACTGAGCCGCCTCCGAGACCCGCGACCGACTGGAAAGTGCCGGCTGCGGGAGCCGTGTCGTTCGTGGTCAGCGTGCTGCTGATCTGAACTTCGGCAATCTCCTGGGCGGCGCCGAGTTCGACCTCGAAACCTGCCCTCATCGTGTCGCCACCGAACGACGAGGCGCCGCCGGCCCCGATCACGTCAGCCCAACGCCTGTGGTTTACACCCGAAACGTTCTCGTTCTGGGCGTTGAGGATGGCGATGCCGGCTCCGGCACCCATCAGGCCCACTGACCGTGCGCCGCCGTCGGTCGAGGTCGCTGAGAGGCCGGCATAGACGGTTGAGGTCCGGGTCGGCGTGAAGGTGACCGTGACGGTGCAGGAGCCATCCCTCGGCAGCGTCGCACCGCAGGTGGTTGTCCGGACGAACCTCGCTGAGCCGGATCCACCGACCGAAGAGGCCAGGCCATTGATCACGGCGTTACCGGTGTTCTTGACCGTAAAGACGTAAGGGGATCCGGTGTTGATGTTGACGGCTCCGAAGGAGTGGGAAGTCTTGACCGATGTTCCGGCAGTGTCGTAGATGGCGAATGACTTCACGGCCGCTACACCAGTGGCAGTCAGGTTCACTGAGGTGTTGAAGTTGCCCGTGGTGGATCCGACCGGGTCACCGGCCGGATGGCCGTTGCTCGAGCCGACCTGGAGGCGGGCACTCTTGGCCCCGCTCGAGGTCGGGGTGAGCGAAACCGTGATCGTGCAGGTCCCGTTAGGAGCGATGCTGCCGCACTGCCCGTCGTTGGTGACCGAGAACTGGGAGGCATCGGTGCCGTCGAGGATCGACCGGGTGAGACCGGCGCCGACGAGGTTGACGTTGCCGTTGTTTTTCAGCGTGAAGGTGTAGGAGTTGGTCTCACCCGTTGCGGCCTGGCCGAGGTCTCTGGTCGCGAGGATCGCACTGCCATCGGTGCTCCGGATCTCGGGGAAGGCCCGGGCCTGGATCGAGGTGCCCGAAAGTGCGACCTCGACGGTGTCGGGGTCGCCGTTGGTGGTGTCGAGCCTCAGGGTCGCCTGCTTGGCCGCGCCCTCTTCCGGGTAGTTCGTGGTCGGGGTGAAGGCGACCGAGATCGTGCAGGTGTTTCCAGAGAGGAGCGTAGAGCCACAGGTCGTTCCGGTGATCGTGAACTGATCGGCGTTGGTCCCGACCAGCGACTGGTTGGCCGAGCCGGTTCCCAGGAGGGTGGCGTTGCCGTCGTTTCTCAGGGTAAAGACATAGGGGGTCGAGGAGGTCGTCCCGATCGTGTCCGGGAAGGCGTGGCTCGTCTTGGGGGCGACACCGTCGCTGTCGAGGATTACCGGTATGAAGGTCGGCGCGACAGCGAAGCCGGTCAGCGAAAGGGTGACGGGGCCGCTCGTCTCGTCGGTCGGGTCGATGGTGAGGGTGGAACTCCGGGTTCCCTGGCCCCCGGCCGAGGCTGGCAAGAACCGGACGGTCACCTGACAGGAGCTCCCGGCCGCGATCGTCGCACCACAGGTATCGGAAGAGATCGAGTAGTCCGAGGCGTTGCTACCCGAGAAGGTGCCGACCGGGTCCGGGATCGCCATGACCCAGTTGCCGGTGTTCTTCAGCGTGAAGGTCTCGAAGGATTCTGCCTCGAAGCCGATGCTTCCGTAGTCGAAGGAGGACGTAGCAGTGGTCCCTGCCAGATCGAAGAGCTCCGGGACTCTGGTCTGACCCAGAGCCGAACCCGACAGCGTGACCGTCTGTGCGCTGTAAGGGCTCCCGCCGTAGTTGGCCGAGACATTCAGGGTCGCGTTCCGGGTGGAGGTGACGGTCGAAGTCGAAGGGTTGAAGGTGGTGATGACTGTGCAGGTTGCGGCTACTGCCAACGCAGCTGAGGCGCCGCAGGTGCCGCCGGTGACCGTGAAGTCGGAGGCATCGGTCCCGGTCAACGAGTTGTTGATTCCCGTCAGCGAAAGATTGCCCGAGTTGGTGATGACCGCGACTCGCTCCGCCCGGTTCGTACCGGAGAGGGTGTCGGCGAAGGCGAAGCTGGAATCTGACACCGTGATCGCCGGGTTGTTGGCCGCTACTGTCGCGGTCCAGGAAGCGGTCCCGGACTGAGTTCCACCGCTCCATCCGCCGCAGTTCGCGGTACCGGAGGAAGGTCCGGAGCATCCACCACCGCCCGAGCCCGAGGGGGCGTAGGTGAATGTCATCGAGGCATTCTGGGTTCCGGTGGCGGCTCCCGCCTTGAGCCTGAACACGAACCCGCAGGACTTGAAGCCGGTGCCGGTGTAGTTCATCACCAGACGAATGGAAGAACCCGTTGTGCTGCTGTTGGTTCCGCAGTTCTTGCTACCCGATCCACCTGACTGGGAGTCGTACTCATAGTTCGAGTTGTTCCAGCCCACCGTTACGGCGATGTGGCGGCGGCTGGAATTAAGAAAGCCGCCCGACTGAGTGTTGGTCCAGAAGAAAATAGTCTGCGTCTTGGGCAGGAGTCCCTGAGGGGTCGTGCCGAAGGCGAGGGTGCCGCCGGCTGCGGTCGTGTTCTCCGTGTTGGTCAGCGCAAGGCCATCAGTCGCCTGGGCCGCAGCCGGTGCTCCGAAGATCACGGCCAGAGCCACGATCGGGGCAATCAGCCACCGATTCCTGGAGCGTGTGTCCGACCTCGGCTCCGTCTTTCCCTTATCTCCCATGTTCATGCTGATCACGATCAGATCTCCCTTGCCCTGGTCCCTGGATCCGTCTTATTTCAGTACCGTGACGTGGCCTGCGGACTGTTTCTTTGCGACTCCGTCGGATATGTACTCGACCGTCACGTTGAACCTTGCCCTGCTGCCGCGGTTACCCGGCTTCGTGCGCACGCCGAAGCTGAAAGTCCTCGAATCCGTGGCGGTAATGTTGAGCGCCCGGCACTGCTTGGCCTTGCCCTTGATCAGAGCGGTCGGCGAGGAAAGGCATACCTCGGCTCCTGCGGCAGCTTCGGTGCCGGCGTTGCTGAGTTTGACCCGGATGCTCATTCTGCCTCCGGACTTGACCGCCTTCGGTGCGGAGACAGCGAGCGCGATCTGAGCCGGAACAGGGTCGACGAGCTGATCCACAACCGCCCATGTGTAGCTCGCGGGACTCTGGTCAATGGCCTCGTTGACGCCAGTGGCCCTCACCTCGAAGGTGTGGGAACCAAGGGCGAGGTCCTCGTAGGCCTTCGGGGAAGTGCATCCGCCCCATGTCCCGCCGTCGAGCCTGCACTCGAAGGTTGCGAGGGGATCATCTGCTCCGAACTCGAAGGTTGCGGAGTCAGAGGTCGTGGAGGAAGCGGGGCGCCGGGTGATCTCGGTCTGCGGTGCCTGCGGGGCCGAAACCGTCCAGACATGCTCTTCCGGGTTGCCGAATGTTCCCACCTGGTTGACTGCCCGAACCTGGAAGGTGTGCTCACCGACCGAAAGATCCGAGAAGGTTCTCGGTGACTGACAGGCTGCCCAGAGTCCGCCGTCGATCCGGCATTCGAATGTGGCAACCGGGTCGTTGGTGGAGCGGAAGCCGAAGGCAGCGCTGCCGTTGGAAGCGTTGACGGCGGTGATCTCGGAAACCGGGATAGTGCCGATCGTGCTCCAGATGTAGGAGGCGATAAACGAACCGGAACTCTTGTTTCCGGCCGAGTCGACCGCCCTTACGTCCAGGGTCCAGATGCCTGATTCAAGATCGGCCAGCGAGTAGGGCGACTCACACTCTGCCCAAAGGCTGAATGGTGCCCCGTTTCGACTGGTGCGGCACTCGAATCCCCCGTCCGGGCCGAGATCCGAACCGGTGCTGAACTCGAACTCGGCGTCAGGGCCCGACGGGCTCTCCGGTCCTGAATCGATCAGGGCCACGGGTGCGGTCGTAACCACCCTGAAGTTCGCTTCCTCGGTTCCCGTGTTGCCGGCAGCGTCCTGGACTGTCAGGGTCAGCTTGTGGGCACCATCGTTGAGGAAGCCGGGTGAGGCCCAGGGACTCGGACAGTCGCTGATGACGGAGCCGGAATCAATCTGGCAGGTCGTAGTGGCCGGCAGCAGGTTCTTGTCGTCGGCGATCTCGTTCGGGTCTGACTCGGTGTAGGTCCATGTCGGGCGCCGGAGGTTGGTCCAGTCTCCCTCTGCCGGACCCGAGTCGATGACGAACTCCGGATCGATCGTGTCCCTCTCCCACTCGTAGGAATCTGAAGAGTCATCGTTTCCGGCGGCATCGACCGCACGAACCTCGAAGGTACGATCGCCGTCTTCAAGACCCTCGACCGCGTCGCCGGATACGCATGTGGTCCAGCTGATCTCCTGTGGACTGGAGACGTTGGGTGCTTCCTGGTCGGTGCGACATTCGAAGTAGACCCGCACGTCAGGATCGGTTGTTGCGAAGGTGAAGGCCGGTGACTCGACGTTGTTGAGGGCATCAACGTCGTCGATGATGCTGCTCGGGCCGGTGATGTCGACATCCGGTGAGGCGGTGTCCACCTCGACCAGCCCGCTTGTGAGCGGTGAGCTGTCGACCAGGTCGTTCAGCTTGGCCCGGACCTCGATCTTGTAAGTGCCGTCCGCCACACTCGGGGCATAGGTACCCCCGGAGCAAGACTCCCAGGCACGGACTTCGACATCGGCCGAGGTCAGCAGTCGACACTCGAAATCAGTCGTTCCGGACACGGAGGTGAAAGACCACTCGGGGGTCGAATCGCTGATCGGAGAGGTCGGGTCGGTGATGTCCTTGGTGTCGGGACGGACCCGGACGGTGGCGGTGCCGTCCGACACTCCACCCTCACGGCCGTCGCTGACGGTGAAGCTGAATGTGTAGGTGCCGGCCGCGTTGCCGGCCGTCGGAACCTGGACCGAGCCGGTGTCCGAGTTGGCGGTGCCGGGGGTGATCCTGCTGCCCTGGCCTCCGATTCCGCCGGAGCCTGCCGAGGTGACGGTGTAGGAGCCGAGCGTGTCGCTATCGGCATCCGTAGCACCGCTGCTCAGGTCCACGGTCGCCGTATCACCGGCGCTGACGGTCACTGTCGGCGAGCCGGGCGTGGGTGCGGTGTTGGACTGGGTCCAGACTCTGCTCTTGGTCTCGGTGTTGCCGAGGTCGTCGGTGACCTTGACCTCGAAGGTGTAGCTGACGTTCTTGTTCAGCGCAGCCGAGGTGTAGGGCGATGAACAGATCGAAAGAGGGGGCGCGGTCTGCCCGGTCTCATAGACGCGGCAGCGGAAGCCGATCCCGGTGTCGAGTGGTGAATAGAAAGTCAAGCCCGGGGTGGCGTCGGTGTTTCCGTCAAGCGGACCGCTGTCGATCGTGACCGAGGCAACCGTGTCGGCCGTCCAGCTGCGGCTGTCCGAATCCTCGTTGCCGGCCGGGTCGGTCGCCCTGACCTGGAAGGTGTGATCGTCCTGAGCGAGGCCCGAGTAGTCCTTCGGTGAGGAGCAGGCTTCCCAGCTTCCGGAATCGAGTTTGCACTCGACGGTCGCCGTCGGGTCGTCATTGGTGAAGGTGAAGGAGGCCGAGGTGCTCTGGGTGCGACCCGTCGGACCGCCGGTGATTGATACGACCGGAGCGGTCGTGTCAACGGTGAAGCTCGAGCTGGCCTGGAGGGGATCGGTGGCGTCGCTGCCGCTGGAGGCCCTGACTTTGAAGGTATGGGCGCCGTCAGAGAGCGCTGCTGTGGTGAACGAGGGGCCGGTGCAGGCGACCGGGGATCCATCGAGCTCACAGGCGAATGTCGCCCCGCTGATAACTGAAGGGGTCTGTCCGGTGACCGCGCGGAACTCGAAGGTCGGCGTGGTGTCGGTCGTCAGTCCGGGAGTTATGCCGACACCGGGACCGGACATGAGCTCGGTCTTCGGGTTGACGTCGATGATGACCTGACCGTCGCTGAAGACGCCGGAGACCTGATTGATCGCCCTGATCGAAGCGACCGCGCGACCCGTGTAGCCGTCGGGGGCCCTGTAGGTCGCCTTCGCGCTTGCGTCGCCGGTGCTGATCAACCCGGTCACGGAACCTTGGCCGGCGATACCGCGGAACTGGAAGCTGTAGACCTCACCGTCGGAGTTCGGGAAGGCGTCTACGTAGAGGTCGATCGGATCTCCTCCGCGGGCTTCGTAGACCGCCTGACCCGGGATGACCGTTACGGCTGGCGGCAGGGCCTCAGCGCGAGAGACAAAAAACAGGGCTGTCGCCAGGACAAGCATCGCAACCATTGCTCCGACGATGAACCTGAAGCCGATACGCACCCCCGAAGCGGACCTTGCTGCGAACATTGCTTCCTCCCCTGCTCCCTTTGTGGACAATTGATTCTCCTCCCAAAAACTTTTCCCTGGAAGCGGACGAACCTACCGCGCCGCACCCCCATCCCTTACTTGCGGCAGAACTATACATGAAGACGTGACCATTGTGTGACGATTGTCCACACGAGGCGAATCTAGGTTACCGCCAAGCCCCGAATCAGCCTCAGGAATCCGGACCACATGAAGGATCAGGGGCGTGCAAAAGAAAAAGCCCGCCCGGCGCCGTGAAGCGCCGAACGGGCTGTTCCTGTTTCAGAACTTACCGGCAGGTCAACGCCGCAAGCCGGTGCGGATGCTGCCGGTGGTCCGGGTGCCGTTGGTCGAGGTCACAGTGACCACGAATGTGACGGTGCCCGAGACCTCCGAGCCGGTCTTCAGCTCGCGGTAGAGCCCGACAGGCATGGTGACCTTCAGCGGGGCCGTCTGACCCGCAGCAACTGTTGCCGGTCCCCGGCCAAGGCCGTTGAACACCTTGTTGCGGACAACGAACCTGACCTGGATGTTCCGGATCTGGCAGGTGCCCTCAAGGCACTTGACCTTGGCACCGGTCAGAACCCGGTTGCGCGGGACCCGCACGTTGGTCGCTGTGTAGCCGCGGAGGACCTCCGGAGCGTTCTCCCCGAACACAGGGCCGGTCGGTCCGGTTGACCCGGTCGGGCCGGTAGGACCGGTCGGGCCGGATGTTCCGGACGTTCCGGAAGTCCCGGATGCGCCGGTCGCTCCTGTGCTGCCGGTGGAACCTGTCGCTCCAGTGATGCCGGTTGCGCCGGTCGAACCGGTGGTGCCGGACGAGCCGGTGGCGCCGGTGTCACCTGTGCTGCCGGTAGCGCCAGTCTCGCCGGTCGGGCCGGTCTCGCCCTGCGGAGCCTCACGGATGACGACTTCGCCACAGTAGGTGTCCTCGTAGTCGAGGTCACCGCTGATGTCAACAGAACCAGTCTCGAAGCCGGCCTGAAGGGCGCCAGTGAACGAGTAGGTGTTGGCACCGGTCAGACCGTTGTCATCGATCCACTGGGTGCCAAGATCGTCACCGAGACGGTCGAAGTCAACCAGAGAGGCGGGGAATCCCCAGGACCTCTGCTGACCGATCGAGTTGGTCGCGAAGGACGCCGTCGGATATGCGATCCCGCCGGGCTCGAGGGAATAAACATCGACAAACTCAGCTGCGTAGACCACAGAGTTGCCGATATCACAGGTCATCTTGAGCCAGGGGCTGTAGTCAACGTTGTCGGCTCCAACGGTTACGGCCGGTGATGTGGGATTACCGTCGTAGCCACCGTCGATGATCGGCTCGCCGAACTCGGTGTTGTCGGATCCTTCCTGACCGCAGATGCCAAAATCGGTCATCTGATCAAGTGTGGCCTGATCGGGGTTGTAGGTAGGACCTGCGTTGCAGCCCCACCAGTTGTTCCTGGCGTCGACCGGATCGACCTGCATGTTGCCAGCAGGCGGGTCGCCACCGTTCTCGTAGGGACTCCAGGTCGGATCGTAGTAGTTGACCAGGCCGTACGAGCCGCCCCAGTTGCCACCCGTGACAGACGGCTCACCTGAGGCGATCCGGTTACCGCTCATCGTCAGATCGAGCGAACCCGGAACCCCGTCGCTGGTCGAAACCACGCCGTACTGGTAATCGGTGAGCGAGTTGCCGTTGACCTCGGCCTGAACCGAGAGACCCGAGCCGCTCTGCTGATCATTCACGTCGGACTCAACGGGGCCGACCAAGATACCGGCGAAGGTGTTTTCAATCTCGTTACCGGTGACCGAATAGACGCCGTCGATCGCCGCGATCCCGCTGAGGGATTCGTCGATCTGGTTCCCAGTGATCTCGATTCCGGCTGCCTCGTCGACTGTTACTCCGGTGTCGGGCTGGACCTGATCGAAAGCCACAATGCCTGCCTCGGCTTCGAAGATCACGTTGTCCTTGACCAACGAGTTGTAGGTGTAGCCGCGGAGGACCGCTCCGCCTTCGAGATAGGTGATCTCATTGTTCAGCGCCCTGAGACGGGTGTCGTTCTCGGCGAGAATGCCGGGACCGTCACCGCCGAACTCACCGGTGATGAAGTTGTTCTCGGCCCTCAGGATCAGGTTGTTGCAGCCAGCCGCCGCCGGACCGGGCCCGGTTGCTCCAGAGGCGTATATGCCTGCGGCAGCGGGGCCTGTCAGCTGACTCATATCGGAGTTGGCGATGGTTACCCTGTCGGGGTCCTGGCAGTCGACTTCGTCCCGGAAGACCGAAACTCCACGACCGCCGGCATCGAAGTTGCCCGGCGTCGTCGGTCCGTTGAACTGGACGATATTGACGTTCTGGACGTTGCCGCTGGCGTTGTTGAAGGTGACCGCCGAATACCTCTTGTTGACGTCGGCCGGAGCCTCGCTCGCGTTCACGCCCTCAAGCGCAACATCCCTGACGGTTACGTTGGTCTCGCGCCCATATGAGTCGGTGTCCTGGATGCAGATCAAGGACAGGTTATTCGAGTCGGCGGGCGGCGGGTCGAATCCCCCGTCACAGACCAGGGCATCGTTGGACGCCGGGACCCCCGAAGAGCTACCGGTGATGTAGGTGGCGGCTCCAGTCCCAGTCAGACCGTCGCCGCTTCCCTGAATCAGGAGGTTGGTGAAGTCCTCAATCAAGGCTCCGGTGAAGCCGTCCTGACCGGGGTTTACCGGACCCATCGCGATCTTGGAGAAGCCGTCCCGCTGACTCTGGGCCGGCAAGTTGACCGTAACGGTCCCCGGCGCCGGAGTGATGTAGCTGATCGCATCGCCCTCGGGCGAGGCGACGTTTTCGGCATAGTTCTGGTTCTGGTTCACGGCCTGCTGAAGCTCACGACAGGCTTCCTGGGCGTTGGCCGTAGCAGCGTCGGTCGGAATGTATGGCTCAGTGACCGTGTCGTCGCTCCAGTCGTAGGGACCGAGGCAGTCGTTGATCGGCTTGGTCGGATCGGTCAGGTTCGGAGCCTGGCCCCAGTTGCCGGCGTCGGCACCGGGGGTGAATGATTCGTCCGTCCGTACCTCGTAGGTGTTGCCGAAGGCCCTCTGGATCCGGCCTCGAGCGTTCGAGTCAGAGTCATCCGTGTCGCCGTTACCGGGCGCAACGGTGTTGGCGTTCTCGAGCTCGACGTTTACCCGGACATCACAGTTGATGTCGCCGGGGAAGTTGTAGTCGAGCGGGGTGAAGTTCGGGGGCCCGCTGTTGGGGGTGCTCGGGTAAGACTGAAGGTTGTAGGTGGATCCCGTCTCGTTCGGGACGTTCGGGTTCGGCTTGACGGAGGACGAGTATGGGGTCCACGCTCCGGCGTCACGATTGGGGCAGCTCTGCTCCCAAATGTAGGAAACGGTGACACCGTTTACCGTGCCCGACCCGGACTTCTCGGGGTAGCCCGCGTCCCAGGTGCCGTTGGACAGGACGAAGAGGGTCTCGCCGAGGCGCCGGATGCCGGAAGCGACCGGGTCGGTGGTGAAGCTCGGGGCGAGCCCGTCGACCGGGGCGGTCGGGACGCTGGTCGCAGTTCCGGTGCCGCCGTCGGGACCGGTCGCGGTCACGACCAGACGGACGCAACGGTTCCACGGCGGAGTGTTCTCAGGAAGAGTGATGGTGGTTGAGTCTCCGGGGTCCGGGGACGCGTTGGTGAAGTAGGTGCAGGTCGAGTCGGTCGAGTACTGCCACTGGTAGGAGTAGGTGATCGGAGTCGAGCCGGTCCAGCCTGAGGTCGAGCCGGTCAGAGTCTGCGTGACCTCGGGGGTCGTGTCGTCGATCGTGGCGGTGCCCGGGGTCGGGTCAACACATTCAACGGCGCTGGTCACCAATGATGTGGCATCGGTCGAGCCGTCAACGTTTACTGCGGTCACCACGACGCGGATGAACTGGGTGCAGCCGGAGACGGTGTAGAAGGCCGAGTCAGTGCCGACATTGGTCCAGCCCGTTGTGCCGTCCGCAGATGCCTGCCACTGGTAGTTGTATTCGTCAACTCCGCCTGACCAGTTGCCGGTGGTGGTTGAGATGGTCTGACCGTCCGTAGGTGTCGTGTCGTTGATGACCGGGACGGTGTCGTTGACCGGTGCTGCGGCGTATGCGGACGCACCAATCCCAAGGAAAGCCACAAAGAAGGCAGCCATTGCAAGTCCGAGAACGACGAAGCGACCGGCGAAACCGGCGCGATAATCAGCGGACGAAACAGCGCTTTGATGACTCAAAATGTGCCTCCCTGGCGGGGTAGCTGGACTTGACATTGGTATGAACAGGGCAGAAAGCCCAAAGTTGCGGTTGGAGCGGACTATACAGAATGAGATGACGGATTGTTGATCAGATCTTGCTTTCACTGGTGGCATTCGGCGGCGGGGTCAACATTCCTTCCCTGCTGCTCCTTGAAATCAGGGATTCAGGGCCCTACCAATCCTGAGGTCGGATAGAGGACTCCGTTGGCCGCAAGGGTTCCACTTCCGGAATCGAATCCGACACCTTCAACCTGGAACGCTCCGTCGGACGCCGTCAGACGGAGGTTGGGACCCTCCAGCGGAGCCAGATCGAGGCCTGGTCTGAGACGCGCCGGAGGCACCTCACCATCGACTATCCCCCGCCTGAGCAGGGAAGCCAGGCGGTCCGGATCATCGATCTCGGGAACCGACCCACTCTCCAGCGAGGCGAGGGCGGACTCAAGGCTCTCCGGCGCCAGATAGTCGTCAAGCAGGTCGGCCTGACCGGAAAGAGCTCCGTTTACTGGCGCGAATACCGTCACGGAATCTCTGGTTGCAAGCTCACTCGCGACATTGCTCAGCTGCAGAAGGCTGACGTAGGCGTTGTACTGTGGGTCTGACTGCAGGAGGGCGATGAGGGCCTCCCCGGAAGCGTCATTCAGGCCCTTGGGGGCCTTGGTTCCGGGCTCAATGGGTGCGGACTCAAAGACCTTTCCCTGATCACCGGAGGTAGCCGTCGGAGACGTCGAACCGGTTTCTGAATCTCCGCCCGAACACCCCGCAACTGCCAACATTGAAGCCATGACCGCCACCAGAAGAACCAGCAGCCGCGCGGAGGCCCGGTCGGAGGATGGCTTGAAGGATTGAGTATTCCTGATCAACACATCTGTGAGAATAGAAGAAGTGGCATGAATTGTTCGACACAACCAGCGATGAACGGCGACCTGCCGCGTGGAAGGTGGCTCCTGCTCTGCTGGATGGCCGCGGTGCTTCTGTCTTTGCTGGCCGGCCCTGCATCGGTCTTTGCCGCACCGGCTGCGCCTGATTTCGCCTCCCCGACCATCCTTGTCCGCTTCGATCCCGATTCCGGGCCCGGACAGCGGAGCGACGTGCTCGAGTCAGTCGGCGGAGAGATCGGGAGGGCTTACGAACTGGTTCCCGGGCTACGGCTGGTGGAGTTGCCGGATGGCGCGAACCCGGGGGCGGCACGGAGGCGGCTGGCCGAAATGCCGGGGGTAGACTTCGCCAGCGCGGACGCAGTGATGCAGATCGACCGAACGCCGAACGATCCACTGCTTGCCAGCCAGTGGGGGATAACGGCAATCCGGGCCCCCCTCGCCTGGGACTTCACGACGGGGTCGGCGGAAGTCGAGGTGGCCGTGCTTGACACCGGGATGGACCTGGACCACCCCGACCTGGCCGGAAACCTCTGGACAAACGCCGGTGAGATACCGGAAAACGGAATTGACGATGACGACAACGGATTCATCGATGACGTCCATGGATGGGATTTCGTGGGCAGGGATCCGATACCTGAGGATGACAACAGCCACGGGTCACACACTGCCGGCACGGTGGGCGCGACTGGCGACAACGGCATTGGCGTGGCTGGAGTCGCATGGAACGTTTCCCTCGTCCCCCTCAAGATCTGCTCGTCCACCGGAAGGTGCCTTACCTCGGATGCCATTGCGGCGCTTGATTACGCCGTGCGGGAAGAAATCCCGATCTCCAACAACTCCTACGGTTTCGGCGGCTCCTGCCCGGCTGCCTTCGGCGCGGCGCTCCAGGCGGCAGGAGCGGCCGGCCACCTGTTCGTTACATCCGCCGGCAACGACGGCCGAAACCTGGATTTCAATGCCAAGTACCCTGCGAGCTGCCCGCAGGAAAACGTTCTCTCAGTGGCCTGGCTGGCAGATCCAACCAATCTCTCCTCAAGGTCGAACTACGGCACCGTAGGGGTTGACCTCGCCGCGCCCGGAAGCCAGATCCAGAGCACGACGCCCGGTGGAAACTACGGGGCGAAAAGTGGTACTTCAATGGCAGGACCCCACGTCGCCGGTGCGGCAGCGCTGCTGAAGTCAGTCGAACCCGCGTGGGAATGGCAGCAGCTGAAGGATGGTCTGATGACCTCGGTCACGCCAGTGTGCGGCCTGCCTGTGGCCTCGGAGGGAACACTCAACGTGGGTGCGGCTGTCTCGGGGGAAACCATTCCCGACCAGACCTGTCCCCAGGCCCCCGTGATCCTCACCGGCCCGGCTCCGGAAAGCGGCTCGAAGGTCGCTTCATTTACCTTTTCCGGTCTGGATGGGGCCGCGTTCAAGTGCCGGATCGACTCGGACCCGCCGACCAATTGTCTTTCTCCGGTCAGCTACCCGGGGATAACGGACGGAGCCCACAGGTTCAGCGTCACTCAGTCAGAAGGCAGCGGTCTTGATTCGGCCAGCTCATCCTGGGTCTGGACGGTCGACACTGTTGCGCCGAACGCTCCGGCCGTTTCGGCGGCGCCGGTTTCGCCGACAACGCTGAAGACGGCGAGCTTCACCATTTCCGGAGAGAGCCGGGCAACGCTCAGCTGCAGTCTGGATGACGGTCCGGTTCAGGCCTGCAGCTCGCCCTATTTGGTTTCAGGACTGGGTGATGGTCCGCACTCGCTGGTCGTCTTCCAGTCTGACCGGGCCGGTAACCGCTCGAACGGGACTTACCGTGGCTGGGTCGTAGATGCGGTGCCGCCCGCTCCACCCGTAATCAACAGCGGACCCCGGCAGTGGACAAACGACAGGTCGGCGAGTTTCACCTTCACCGGTGAATCGGCAACGACGGCCCGGTGTCAGCTGCATCTGAACGGGACAGCCGGTAGCTGGTCGAGCTGCTCGTCCCCCGCGAACCTCACCAATCTGGTCGATGGTGATTACCGGATGAAAATCTCCCTCAGGGACCCGGCCGGCAACGAATCAGCAGCTGCGCAGTGGGACTGGATCGTTGACACCGTCGCCCCTGTCCCCCCCAGGGTTGAGTCCAGCCCGGGCAACACCCCTCTTGCCGCGGTCGAGATCTCGTTCTCAGGCGAGGCAGGTAACACTCTGGAGTGCCAGTTCGAACGCCCGGGTGATCCCGGTGCATGGGAGTCGTGCACCTCTCCGTTTTCCGATGCATCGGAGGAGGATGGCAGCTACCGCCTGCAGGTTCGCCAGGTCGATCCGGCGGGCAATTCCTCGGCTTCGGCATCAGTTTCGTGGGAAGTCGATGCCACTTCGCCTCCGGTGCCCCTCATTGAGGGTGGGCCGAGCGGGCCGAGCGGCACCAACCAGGCCGAGTTCCTCATAACGGGCGAGGCGGGAGCGCTGGCCGAGTGCCTGCTTGAGCAGGAAGGGGAAGGCACGCAGTGGACAGCCTGTCCAGTCGACGGAAGCTGGACCGGCCTCGCGGAAGGGCCGAAGACCCTCCGGGTGAGACTCCGGGACGGTGCCGGCAACCTGTCGGATGAGGCGGTCAGGCTCTGGACGGTCGATACTGTGCCACCGGCACCCCCGATCCTTGTTGGAATACCGTCGAAGCCGACGAAATCAGGCTCATTTCCGATCACGTTACGAACGGAGACAGGCGCAGGAGCATCCTGCCGGCTGAACGACGGCCAGTGGTCAGCCTGCGGCGAGGTTCTCCCGCTCCAGGGTATGGCGGACGGCTCCCACATCCTGCGGGCCTACCAGGTCGACCAGGCCGGTAACCGCTCAGAAGAGACTCTGGCTCAATGGGTGGTCGACACCAAGGCGCCGAGCGCTCCGACTGTGGCCGGCGGCCCGGGGCGAACCTCGAGGGCCTCCGGGGCTCGATTCGGGCTGACCGGGGAAGCGGAAGCTCGATTCGAGTGCCGGATGGATCTGGCTCCGTGGGTTTCCTGCTCCACGCCGTTCATCACCAGCGCAGTAAGCGACGGGCCACACAGGGCGCATTTCAGGCAGGTTGACCCGGCTGGGAACTACTCCGCCGCCACTATCTGGTCCTGGGTGATCGATCAGGTCCCTCCCGTCGTCAGGGCTGCCGAGATCAACAGAGCCGGAGGGGGTCGCTACACCTTGAGCGTCCAGGCGTCGGACACCGGCACCGGCACCGGCAGGATCGAAGTTTCCTTCGCGGCACCCCCCTTGGACCCGCGAGTCGACCGCGTTATCTCGTGGACCCGGAGCGGGCGGGTTTCTGTCGGCGACCGGAGGGCCCCCTCCTGGGTTCGGGTGGTGGACCGGGCTGGCAACCGGTCCGCATGGGTCAGGCCTGACAGCCGGAAAGCAAAGCGGTTTGGCGTCTGAAGACCTTCCAGGGAAGGACGGCCTCCTTGCCGACCTTCCCCGAAAGTCTGGTTACCCCGTCCGCGGGAGCCGCACCACGAACTAGCCCGGCAGGAGAGTCCCACTTCCGGGGTGGCTGAAATTGCTGTGCTTCTGGTCTCGATGCTGTTGGTCTCAACATTCATTGTTGTGTGTGACCACTCGTGACTGGATCGTGAATCGACCTTCTTGAACTCTTCAGATCAACATAAGTTGCGCTCTTGCCAATGTCAACTTTTCAGTGCGCCTAGGGGCCCGGTGGCAGGGACGAGGCGAGCCGGCAAGGAGCCGGGTCTCCGCCCGTGGGCACGACCGGGCCTCAGCGCGTCAGGCCCGTACGGATGGCCCCGGTAGTGCTGGTTCCGTTCGAGGATGTGGCTGTGACCACGAAGGTGACGGTGCCCGAAGTCTGACCGCCGCGCCTGAGTTCACGGTAGAGCCCGACCGGCATGGTCACGCGAAGCGGAGCGGTCTGGCCCTCAGCGACGGTGGACGGTCCCTGGCCGATGCCGTTGAGGACCTTGTTGCGGACCACGAAGCGGACCTGGATCCTCTGGATCTGGCAAGTGCCATCGACGTATCTGACTCTGGCGCCGTTCAGGACCCGGTTGCCGGGGAACCGCACGCTGGCGGTCGAGTAGCCGCGGAGAGACCGTGGTGAGTTCTCGCCTGCCGCCGGGCCGGTCGGGCCGGTCGGGCCCGTGTTGCCGGTTGCTCTGGTTGATCCTTTCGGGGTGGTTGCTCCGGTTGAGCCTGTTGCGGCGGTTAGGCTTGTTGCGGCGATTGCGGCGGTTGCTCCGGTTTCATCTGTTGAGCCGAGGGAGTGACCGATCAGCCGAGACCGGCGGTCACCGCCTTAGCTGGCGCACAAAAAACCCGCGTGAGGCCTGAGCATCACGCGGGTTTCAAGGAATCTGATTTTGGAAGCGACTAGCGCCGCAGGCCAGTGCGGATGCTGCCGACCGTGCGGGTTCCGTTTGAAGAGGTGACCGTCACCACGAAGGTGACCGTGCCTGAAACCTCGCTGCCGGTCCTCAGCTCACGGTAGAGACCGACCGGCATGGTCACGCGAAGCGGAGCGGTCTGGCCCTCAGCGACGGTGGACGGTCCCTGGCCGATGCCGTTGAAGACCTTGTTGCGGACCACGAAGCGGACCTGGATCTGCCTGATCTGGCAGGTGCCATCCTGGCACCTGACCTTGGCGCCTGTCAGGACGCGGTTGGAAGGTACCTGGACGCTGGTGGTTGAGTAGCCGCGTTGGACCCGTGGTGAGTTCTCGCCTGCCGCCGGGCCGGTCGGCCCTGTCGGTCCGGTCGGACCGCTTGTTCCGGTGTTGCCGGTTGCTCCGGTTGTGCCGGTTGCTCCGGTGGTGCCGGTTGCGCCGGTTGTGCCGGTTGCTCCGGTTGATCCAGAGGTGCCGGTTGCTCCGGTGTTTCCGGTGGCTCCTGTGTTGCCGGTGGCTCCTGTGTCACCGGTGGTCCCGGTTGCTCCGGTGGCTCCTGTGTCACCGGTGGTGCCGGTTGCTCCGGTTGCTCCGGTGGTGCCGGTTGCTCCGGACGGTCCGGTTGCGCCGGTGGATCCGGAAGTTCCGGTTGAACCGGTTACTCCGGTGGGACCTCTCGGGCCGGTTGCTCCTGTGGTGCCGGAGGTGCCGGTTGCTCCTGTGGTGCCGGAGGTGCCGGTTGCCCCTGTTGAACCCGTGGCGCCGGTTGAGCCGGTGGCTCCGGTCTGGCCGGTTGAGCCTGTTGCTCCGGTGTCGCCTGTGGCTCCGGTTGCTCCGGTTGCGCCGGTCGAGCCGGTTGCTCCGGTGTCGCCTGTGGCTCCGGTTGAGCCGGTTGCTCC
>CAIZLN010000136.1 GCA_903933815.1 uncultured Solirubrobacterales bacterium | reverse complement strand
GAAATCGAACGGCGTGTCGAGCAGGCTGGCGGGCAGGATCCCGCCGAGTGGGCCGCCGATCTGTACAGCCTTGATCTGCGCGCCGTCCTTCAGACCTCCCGCGACTTCTTCGCAGAGCTCACGCACGGTCAGGCCGAACGGCACCTCAACCATCCCTGGGTTTACAAAGGCCGCGTTGAAGCAGACGAGCTTCGACCCGGCCGAATCGCCGGGGCTCAAGTTGCGGAAGGCCTCCGCCCCCTGCGCGGCGATAAAGGGAACGTTGCAGAGCGTCTCAACGTTGTTGACGACGGTTGGCTCTTCGTAGACGCCGCGCTCGGCCGGGAACGGCGGGCGGGCCGAGACGGTGCCGCGCAGCCCCTGCAGGCAGGCCAGCAGCGCCGTCTCTTCGCCGACTACGTATGAACCGGCGCCTTCAACGATCGTCACGTTGAAGCAGAAGTCGCTGCCGAGGATGTTGTCGCCGAGCAGGTTCTCGGCCTTCGCCTGCTCAACCGCTTCGCGCAGAATGATTGTCGACTGCGGGTATTCGGAGCGGACGAGCACGAAGCCTTGGTCGGAGCCGACGGCGTAACCGGCCAGCGCCAGCCCTTCGAGCAGCAGCTCCGGTGACTGTTCCATCAGGTACTTGTCGATGTAGGAGCCGGGGTCGCCCTCATCGCCGTTGGCGACGATGTACTTCTGCTCGCCAGGCGCGTTGCGAGCGAACTCCCACTTGTTGCCGGCCGGGAAGGCGGCGCCGCCGCGGCCGCGCAGGTCGGCGGCCTTCGCTTCTACTTGAAGGAGATCCTCGGGGGTTAGCTCAGCGAGCGCTCGGCGCAGGCCGGCCCAGGTGCCGGGCTGCGTTAGGACAGGGTCGGCGAGCAAGCTGCGCATCGGTGGCTCGGAGGCCTGAACGGTTTTGCCTTCGATCACGCGCTCGATCACGCCGGGGCCGGCGTCGATCACGTCGTTGTCACGCACCGCTGGGCTGCTGTGGCAGAAGCCAAGGCAAACAGTTTCAGCGACCGAGACGCTGCCGTCATCGCTCACCTCGCCCATCCCCACGCCAAGCCCGTCGCAGATCCGCTGCGCGCTATCCGCGTCGCCAGCCTCAAAGCAGGCTGTGCCGGTGCAGATCCGAACGTGGCGCTCGCCGCGCGGCGCGATCAGGTCGTCGTAGAAGGTGGCTATGCCGTAGACCGATGCTTCGGGCAGCTGGTAGTCGACTGCGACGGTGCGGATGTCGTCGTCGGTGAGCGTGCCGGTCTCGGCGACAATCGCGCTCAGCTTCGAGAGCGCCGTCGGTGCATCGACGGGATGGTGACGGCGAGTGAGTTTGATTAGGTTGCTTGCCATTGGCTTCAAGGACGAGACTAGACCTATTCGTCCTAAACGCCATCGTGCCAGATTCGCTGACGCTTTGCGACTTTTTGCTGAGCGCGAGCGCGGGCTGCGGCCGCGTGGCAACGGCGGCTCGCTAGGCTTCGGCTGTCGCGCAGAAGATGCGCGGCCCCGGAGGGGTGCCGGAGCGGTTGAACGGGGCAGTCTCGAAAACTGTTGTGCGGGTAACCCCTGTACCGAGGGTTCGAATCCCTCCCCCTCCGCTTACGTTCCGTGATGGAGGGCTGATGGCAACGCAACTGCCGCGTTCTAATGTGACAACCGGTAGTTTGCGCGTCAGAGGTACTTCCAAGTCATCTGTTGGCGAGTGACAACCGTCGCCCTACTGACCTTTGATAGACCGACAAGCAGCGGCGAAACCTAGACCAACGGCCACCAAGGACGAATCAGATGAGCTCAGCAGTAGTCGCCAGGATCAACCTCTCCACGGGTCCACGCAAGACGTTTTTGACAATCGCGGTCTCGGCCGTGGTCATGGGAAGCCTGGCCTCCCCGGCGATCGCAGACCGCATCTCGAGGCTCGCCGGGCCCAACGGCACAGTGCGTACGATCTCCGAGCCCGCCGCCGACGGCACTCGGTACATCGGGGGTGACTTCACCGCTTTCGACCAGTGGGATACCGGCTACGGCGCGCTCACCAGCCCAACCTCGGGCAAGGTGAACCCCGCCTTCCCGAAGGTTGCACGGGCCGGCGGCAACGGCGTCATCAAGGCCTCGACGCCCGACGGAAGCGGGGGTTTCTACGTCGGGGGCAACTTCTCCAGCGTCGACGGCATCACCGTGAGCAATCTCGCCCATGTCAACGCTGACGGGTCGGTTGACACTGGCTGGACGCCGGCTGCCAATGGCGAAATCCGGACGATCCAGGTGGTGGGATCGACGGTCTACGTCGGCGGGTTATTCTCGACGGTGAACGGTGACACACGCGAGGGGCTCGCGGCAATCAGCACCGCCGGCGCCCTCCTGCCCTGGTCGCCGAAGCTGCAGCGATCGGACGGGAGCGGCGGTTCCGTACACAGCCTCAAGGCCGACGGGACGACGCTCTACGCGGTGGGCAGCTTCTCCTGCGCCGGGACCACGGTCTTCGATGGCAGCTGCACGAACTCCGGCGAGACCGCCCGCGGAAACGCCGCCGCGTTCGACATGACGACCGGCAACCTCACCGCCTGGAATCCCGACCTCGGATACATCGCCGAATCCGTCGACACGTCATCTTCGCGTGCCTACATAGTCGGCCAGTTCTCTACGGCCAACGGCGGGACGCCAACGACCGGGGGAATCGCGGTAAGCAAGACGACCGGCCAGCTGATCCCCGGGTGGAGCGTTACATCGGGCCAAGCCATTCTCTCCGTCGCCGTGCAGGGATCGACCGTCTACGTCTCGGGATACGACACTTTCACCGGCACAGACGCCAACGGGAACCCCACAACCCGCAACCACACCCAGGCGGTCGATGCGACCAGCGGGGCGGTGCTGCCATGGAATCCCAACCCCGGCGGCTACGTCTACACAGTGGTTCCCTACGGGTCGAGCGTCTATCTGGGCGGTCTCTTCGGTTCGGTCGGTGGTGAGGTGAGGTCGAGGGCCGCCAAGGTCGATGCGGTCACCGGCGCGCTGGAGAGCTGGAACCCGCTCTGCTCGGGTGAGGTGCCGACGATCAGCCCGTCGGCCTCCGGCGTTTTCGTGGGTACCAACGCAACGACCGTCGGTGGCACTCAGAGGATCGGCGCCGCGGCCGTTGACTCGAACAGCAACGTGACCGCCTGGAACCCGAGCCCCAATAGCCTGGTGCGCGACATCGCGGTCGACGGTTCCGACGTCTATCTCGCGGGTGCCTTTGACGAAGTGGGCGGCGACAGCCATATCGGGATCGCCAAGGTCAACAACACAAGCGGGGCGCCCTACTCGTGGAACCCCTCCACACCCCTCAACAACTTCGCCAACGCCGTCACGGTCAGTGGCTCGAGAGTCTACGTCGGGGGCGCCTTCGGCACGCCGAGGGTAAGGGCGGCAGCATTCAGCACCTCCAACGCGACCCTCGAATCCTGGAATCCGGGGGTCAATGGGAATTCCTTGACGGGGGCTGTCACGGACATCGTCGCCAGCGGCTCGAGCATCTACCTCTCCGGTGAGTTCGCGTCCCCCCGGAACTACCTGGCCGAGGTTGACCCCGCGACCGGAGAGGCCACGCTATGGGCGCCCGCCCTGAACGGTGCGGTCAATTCGATCGCGATCTCCGGCTCGTCGATCTACGCCGGCGGCTCTTTCTCGCAGGTCGGGAGCGACAACCGAAGCCGGCTGGCGCGGATCAGCCTGACGACCGGCCAGGCCGACTCATGGAACCCCGGCGCCGACGGCACCGTAAGGACGCTCGCCCTCTCGGGGTCCACCCTCTTCGCCGGAGGGGAGTTCACCACGGCAGCCAGTGAGCCCCACAGCAATATCGCCGCGATCAGCACCTCTACCGGCTCGGCAGTCGCCGGCTGGGCGGAGGCCAATGCCTCGGTTCTGGCGCTCCAGGCGACCAGCCCCAACCTTTACGCCGGCGGCAGCTTCACGACGATCGGGTCGGAGCCGCGCAGGTATTCGGCGCAGATAGGCTTCGACGGGGCGGTCGGGCCACAGTGGCCGGCTCTCAGCCCGTTCGCGTATGCCCTTACGGTTACGAAGTCCGGGACCGGGTCGGGCTCAGTGACCTCCTCGCCGGCAGCGATCGACTGCGGCTCGAGCTGCTCGGCCTCATTTGCCGACGGAACGTCGGTAACGCTCACG
>CAIZLN010000135.1 GCA_903933815.1 uncultured Solirubrobacterales bacterium | reverse complement strand
GTCCTCCTGCTCGGGATGGATGGGCTTGAGACGACCATCGTTGCGGGGAGTGAAACCGCACGCCTCAGGCTGCCCCTGCCAGGCCTCTACAACCTCTACAACGCCCTCGGTGCTGTTGCGGCTGCCCGCACTCTTGGCATCAGTCTGACTGACGCGGTCGAGGCCCTGTCTTCGATGAAGGCAGTTTTCGGAAGAGTGGAGCGAATTCAGATCGGCCCGACCGAGCTCTCAATCCTGCTGATCAAAAACCCGGCAGGGGCCAATGAGGTGCTGCGCACACTGGAGCTGGAACCCGGCGATCTCACTATCTGGATCGGGCTGAATGACAGGATTGCCGACGGACGAGACATCTCCTGGGTCTGGGACGCAGACTTCGAACTGCTCGCCGATCGGGTTGAGAGTTTTGTGTGTACAGGAACACGTGCTGCTGAAATGGCCCTTCGGCTCAAGTACGCCGGTTGGCCCGAGGAACGGCTCACCGTTGTCAGGGAAGTAGACCGGTCGCTGGAGGTCGTGCTTGAGGGCGGCCCTGCCAAGGTCTTCGCCCTGCCCACCTACACCGCCCTGCTGGAGCTACGGACACTCCTCAGTGATGACCACGACGCAACCCGCTACTGGAAGGCATGAGCCTCGATCACGGCGGCTTTTCATCGCCTGGCCTCTGGCAGCTCGTCGAGTCTGACGCCTACCGGGTTGACATCCCGTTCTGGGAGGAGCTCGCAGTCGACTCCGGTGGAGGGGTTCTGGATCTCGGCTGTGGCATCGGAAGGGTTTCCCATCAGCTCAACCAGATGGGGCACACAACCACCGGCGCCGACAGGAATGCTGCGCTGGTCGAAGACTTCAACCGGACGAGACCAGCGGGCAGCCCGCTGGCACTGACGGCTGATGTCACCCGGCTCCGCGGGACCGACAGTCCGATACATGGGCGGTACTTTGATCTCGTTATCGCGCCACAGCAGCTTCTCCAGATTATCGGCGGCCCAAAAGCCCGCATGAGCCTGTTCAAGGCGCTGTCCTTGCTCACTTCGAGCGATGGGCTGGTTGCCTTTGCAATCTGCGAAGGATTGCCTGAAGACCCGGTCGATTACCCGGATGTGGCGCCCGACATCCTTGAACTTGACGGGTGGGTCCACTCAAGCCAGCCTGTTTCGATCGAGACGACCACAGAAGAGGTCACCGCCATCAGGGTCAGGCGGAGTCTGAGCCCCTCAGGCGAAGTCATTGAACAACATAACGCCGTGACATTGGACAGACTCGACCTTCCCGGCCTGGAGGACGAACTGATCGAGGCTGGCCTGACTCCGGTTCGGAGCGCTCACATCCCGGCGACCGATCGACACATGGATTCAACCCTGGTCATCGCCCGGCCGTCCAGTCCGTAGGATCTGCATCGTGAAGTTTCGACTGCTCAGCCTTTACCCCGAACAGATGAACATCTATGCCGACCGTGGCAACATCCTGTTGCTCAGGAAGCGTTGTGAGTGGCGAGGAATTGATTTTGAGCTCACCGGGTGCTCAATCGGAGAGGGATTCAATCCTTCGGCACACGACCTGCTCTACATCGGAGGCGGGCAGGACCGTGATCAGCGGGTGGTTGCGGGCGATCTGGTCGGTGGAAAAAGGGAGCTGATCAGGGAGTTTGTCGATCAGGGTCACAGCCTGCTGGCTGTCTGCGGTGGCTACCAGCTGCTCGGCAACTTCTACGAGCTCGGGTCGGGACAGATCGAAGGCCTCGGTCTCGTCGACATCCATACGGTCAGGTCGGAAGAACCACGTCTGGTCGGGCCGGTCGCAATCGAGACCCGGTTGACCGAAAGCAGCCCAACCCTGGTCGGCTTCGAGAACCATGGTGGCCGCACATGGCTCGGGTCCGGTGTCCAACCACTCGGACGTGTCATCTCCGGGCACGGAAACAATGGTGAGGATGGCACCGAGGGTGTCCGATCAGGAAATGTCATCGGGACCTACCTCCACGGGCCCCTGCTGCCCAAGAATGTCTGGCTGGCCGACCACCTGATCGAGTCGGGCCTCCGCAGGAACTACGGGGACGACGTCCGCCTGACCCAGCTGGATGACGGTCTTGAAGCCGCTGCCCACGAGGTGGCCCTGGCGGCTGCCCTCAGCGACCGCTAGACCCGAATCCACCTTCACCACGCGCCGATTCAGCAAGCTCATCAACGAGCACCGGCTCGAGGCTCGTGATCGGGACGACGACGAGCTGGGCGATTCGGTCGCCGGGCTCGACCCGGAAAACTTCGGCTGGATCGTTGTTGAGCAGAAGCACTCCGACCTCCCCTCGATACCCGGCATCAATAAGGCCCGGAGCGTTGACAAGCGATATTCCGTAGCGCAACGCCAGACCGGACCTCGGCATGACCAGACCCGCGTGGCCTTCCGGGATCTCGACCGCCAGCCCGGTTGAGATCTGCCACCGTTCGCCGGGGCCTATGTGAGCAGACTGAGCCGAATGAAGGTCCAGGCCAGCATCCCCTTCATGGGCTCGTGAAGGGATGGTTGCTGCTTCGCTGAGAGTTCTGAATCTGAGTTCCATGACGCTGACTTTACCCGGGCAATCCGATGCGACCGAATGCCCCTCAGCCGACCGCAAGATCCTTGAACCGGTGAATCTGCCCTGACGGCAATCTCGTCCTGACCCTCACTCCGTCAGGTTCGTCCTCACGCTCAATATGGCCCGCCACTTCATGAAGGTCATGCAGGCGGGCACCCTGGGAGTATGGAACGAAGAGCTCCACCGCAGCCATTGTGTCTTCGAAGACGCGATCAATCTCGGCCTTGAGAACCTCCAGTCCCTCACCCGTCGATGCCGAGACAGGTATGGCGTCGGGCAATCTGATCCTCACCTCCGCGCGCTGGTCTGCATCAAGGAGGTCGATCTTGTTGAGGACCAGTATTCGCGGCTTGTCACCCGCTCCGATTTCCGACAGCACCGAATCCGCGGCCTGCATCTGGACCAGCATCCGTTCTTCGTCGGAGGAGGCATCGACTACCTGGAGGAGCAGGTCTGAAAGCACGGTCTCTTCGAGAGTTGCCCTGAATGCCTCCACAAGCTGATGCGGCAGTTTCTCGATAAATCCAACGGTGTCCGTGACCAGGTAGCGGCGTCCTTCGAACTCGTAACCACGAGTGGTCGGGTCAAGTGTGTGGAACAGCCTGTCCCCCACGCCAACTTCAGCCCCGGTCAGAGCGTTAAGCAGGGTTGACTTTCCAGCATTGGTGTAGCCAGCGAGGGCAACCTGAGGGATGGTGGATTCCTGGCGGCGACTGCGCATGACTCCGCGGTTCTGCTCAACCCCCTTCAGACGACGCCTGAGCGCCGCTATCCGGTCACGGGCCAGTCGGCGATCTGTCTCGATCTGGGACTCTCCGGGACCCCTTGTCCCGATCCCGGCTCCGAGCCGCTCGAGGTGGGTCCACAGCCCGCGCATGCGAGCCAGGTTGTATTCAAGTTGAGCAAGCTCCACCTGAAGCTTGCCTTCAGCAGAGTGTGCATGATCGGCGAAGATGTCAAGAATCACCGCCGTCCTGTCAATCACCGGAACGCCGAGTGCGGCTTCAAGATTTCGCTCCTGCCGGGGTGCGAGCTCATCGTCACATGCGACCAGGTTGGCATCCGTGCGCTCGATCTCAGCCTTGACCTCCTCGAGCTTTCCCTGGCCGAAATAGCGGTCTGGGTCTGGCTCTGGACGGCGCTGGGTCATCTCCCCCACGGTCGCCACCCCGGCCGTGCGCAAGAGCTCACCCATCTCTTCCGTACTCCCGTTCCCGGTTGTGTCCACAGCAATCATCAAGGCCCGCTGACGGGCCCTGCGGACCGCAGGGTTATCGGTTCTCACCGCCCGGCCACCACCGGAGCCGTTGCTGCTGCCTCGGGACATGGGTTCATCCTAGGCGCTGCGGCCTGCCGGCAAGCGCTGCCCGTCAGGTCAGGTGTTTGCGCATCCGTTCGAGGGCTTCGACCAGACGGTCATCCGGGGTCGTCAGCGAGATCCTGAAAAAGCCCTCTCCACCGCGTCCGTACATCGATCCCGGGGAAATCACGACAGCAGCTTCCTCGAGGACCATCTCGGCAAAGCTGGTCGAACTGTGGCCCTCTGGCACCGGTGCCCAGACATAAATGGTGCCCTTGGGGCTGGCCACGTCAACCCCGATCGCCCGCAGTGTTTCAACCACGAGGTCACGCCGCCTCGTGTAGGTGCGGTTCATCTCCTCCAGAGGATCAGCCGGCCCTTCCAGGGCTGCGACTGCTGCCACCTGAATGGCCTCGAACAGGCCCGAATCGACATTGGTCTTCAGTCTCCAGTAGCTCTGAACTGCCTCCGCGTTGCCAAGCACCGCGCCGACCCGCCACCCGGTCATGTTGTACCCCTTGGACAGTGAGAAGACTTCAACTCCCACCTCCTTGGCTCCAGGAGTGGCGAGGAAGCTCGGAGCAACGTACCCGTCATAAGTGGTTTCCGAGTACGCATTGTCATGGACCACAAGGATCTCGTTGCGGCGGGCAAACTCGACCACCTTCTCGAAAAAGCCATCGGGAACGATGGCACCGGTGGGGTTGTTCGGATAGTTCAGAAACAGCAGGCGTGCGCGCTCAGCCGTCAGCGGGTCGATCGCATCAAGGTCGGGCACGAATCCCAGTTCGGGCTGAAGCGGAACCATGACAGCCTCGGCTCCGGCAAGAATCGGCCCGCCCGAGTAGACGGGATACCCCGGGTCCGCAGCGAGCGCTACATCGCCCGGGTCCAGGAAAGCGAAGCAAAGATTGTAGATCGCCTCCTTGGCGCCGATGGCCGGCATGACCTCACCGTCGGGAAGAATCTCCACCCCGAAACGGCGCAGGTAGAACTTTGAAAATGCGTTACGAAACTCGTCCGTGCCCCGATTACTCGGATACTTCTGGTTCGAGTTCTCGGCGACCGCAGTCTGCATGGCGCGCACAACGTGATCGTAGGTCGGCATGTCGGGATCCCCGATCCCGAGGCTGATCACGTCAATCCCGGCCGCTCGCTTGTCGGCAATCCGTCGCTCAAGCTCGGCAAACATGTAGGGAGGCATGGCCTCGAGTCGCTTCGATGGATCTGTGAGGGCCACTTTTTCTCCTGTCACTCAGTCGTTGGAAACGGTTTCGAAAGGCCGGTTGATCTGGAACTCAACTCCCGGTTCAGACGGAAAGGCCGTCGAGCGTTTTCACGAACTCGGGCGCTAGCTCGCCGGACATGATCGGCTCGGCCCAGCCAGTCAATGTCACATCAAGGTCATCGGAAACATGAACCAGCAGCTCACCGCCGTCCAGCTCAACTGTAATCGGACTTGGAGCGCCCCCGAGAAAAGCTGCCACCGCGGCTCCGCTGGCTCCGGTTCCGGAGGAGAGGGTCTCCCCTACGCCCCGCTCGAAGATCCTTGTCCTGATCCGGGATCCCGAAACGCGAAAGAATGAGACATTCGTTCGGTTCGGGAAGAGTCCGCTGTTCTCTATCTCCGGACCGATGCGTGAAAGGTCAAGTCCTTCAAGGGCGGCGTCGGCCTCGATGGCGCATTGAGGATTTCCGACGTTTACATGCCGGAAATCCCACTGCCGTCCGTCGGCGGCGACGCTGCCGAGCCCGTCGTCGCCCCCGCTTGGGAAGTCCTCCGAGACGGTTGATGCTCTACCCATTTCAACCGAGCAGGTGCGCTCGCTGGTGATGTGCGGGGTCACAGGCCCGGAGTTCGTAAGCATCGTGAATGAATCCTCATGGGTCCATCCGTGGCGCCGAAGGTAGAGGATCGCCTCACGTGCGCCGTTTCCTGAGAGCTCTGCCTCGGATCCATCCGGGTTGAAGATCCGCAGGACGGCGACATAACGCTCGTCTTCACTGGGGGCTATCAGGAGAATTCCGTCAGAGCCGACACCGAAATGAGGGTCGCAGATCATCTGGATGCGCGCCTCGCTCAGACTCCACGGAAGGTTGCTCTCCTCGACGATCAGATAATCGTTGCCCAGTGCTTGCCATTTCTCGAACTTCATCCGACGCCGCAAGCTATCCGGATGGGCTGTTGCCTGCATTGTGGGCACCCATGGCGAGCTCCAGCACCGACTGCGCGAGCGACTGGTCATCGCGTCCCGATCGCTCGAGAACTTTGACTCCTTCCATTCTGCGCATCCAGGTCATCTGACGCCTCGCATATTGCCAGTGGCGGGTAGCGGCGAGGTCAGGGTCGTCCGCCAGAAACTCGGCGAATCCAATGGCGGCCCTGGCAGTCCGCGAGGCTCCTGCGTCCAGCGCGGCCTTCGCCTCTTCGTCCGCCCCTGCCGAAGCCATCTCACAGACCCTGGCCCCGATTCTTTTCCGAAGTTCTCCTTCTTCCTCCACGAGGCCAACCAGAAGCGAGGGCCTGCGCAGTTTCGCCGTCCACAACTCGCCACCGCCGGCATGGTCCGGGGCCGGTTCCTGACCGATCGCACGCAACTCCGCAGCGCGGGCCACGCGGCTCCGGTCGTTCGGGTGGATCCGCTCCCGGAGGTGCTCCGGAAGCTCTGAATGAACTGCCTTCGCGCCACGCTCCTGCATCTCTGCTTCAACTGCGACCCTCACCTCCACCGGGACTGGCGGACGGAACTTCATCTCGGTGAGGGCTCCGCGCAGGTAGAGCCCGGTCCCTCCCACCAGGATTGGCAAAGCACCCTGACTCATCAGGCTGTCAATCTCGGCGTGCGCGAGCTCCGAGTATCGGCCGGCACTGCATTCCTCATCGACTGGTACAAAAGAGATAAGCCGATGCTCCAGAAGCTTCTGCTGCCGGGCGTCAGCCGCCCCGCTGATCAACTCAAGACCTCGATAGACCTGAATGGAGTCACAGTTGACCGCGACCGCAAGCCCGCCCTGCTTCGCGATCAGCTGACCCAGTTCGATCGCCACTTCGGTCTTGCCTACGCCGGTAGGTCCGAATATGGCAACCATGGGAATCTCGCCGGACCCGGGACCCTTCTCTTCCGATGAAGGCGTGGGAGCTGTCAGGTCGGACTGGAGGCTCAAGCCCGGATTGCGCTGAGCAGTCGCTGGGTGCCTGTCAGGGACTGCGAAGTTACCGAGTCTATCTCGACTTCAACCATCTGCCCGGGCTCGGCGGCTCCCTCGAAGTTCACCGCCTTGCTGTGGCGGATACGGCCCCGGATACGGGTCGGGTCGTTCCGGCTGGGGCCCTCGACCAGAACCTCCATTGATCGCCCGATGAAGCGCTGTGAGCGCTCCAGGGCACGACGCTGGATCACCTCCAGAAGGGCAGCCATTCGTTCCTTTTTGACCGGATGAGGGACCTGGTCTTCCATCTCGGCGGCGAGTGTTCCACGACGGGGTGAAAACATGAATGTGAAGGCACCGTCGTACCCCACCTCCTCCGCGACCTCGAGCGTGCAGGCGAAATCATCGTCACTCTCGCCGGGAAACCCTACGATGATGTCGGTGGTTATCGCGCAGTCCGGCAGCAACTCCCTGATCATCGCGACCCGGTCCATGTAGCGCTCCCGGCTGTATGTACGGCGCATCGCCTTGAGGATCTGACTCGATCCTGACTGAAGGGGAAGGTGTATGTGCTCGCAGAGAGCCGAAAGCTCCACGTGCGCTGCGATGACGTCTTCGCGCATGTCCTTGGGATGAGGACTCATATAGCGAATCCGGTCTATGCCATCGACTTCATTGACCATTCCCAGAAGGTCTGAGAACCGGATCCTTTCCGCCGGGGGCAGGTCGCGACCATAGCTGTTGACATTTTGTCCAAGCAGGGTGACCTCACGCACCCCGTCTGCCGCCAGTCGTCTGGCCTCCTCGATCAGGTCCGCAGGCCGCCTGCTCTGCTCCCTTCCCCGGGTCGAAGGGACGATGCAGTACGAGCAGGCGCAGTTACAGCCTTGGGATATCTGCAGCCAGCCCTGAAACGGACGGGCACGGTGCGAGGGAAGGTCGCCCGAAAACTCCTCGAACTCGAAATAGCCCTGGGCAGACAGCGAATCCGAGTTCAGGAACTCTGCAAGCCGGTGGATCTGCCCCGGACCGAAAGCGACGTCGACGAACGGAAACCGGCGGAAGACCTCGTCCTTGACCGACTGGGCCCAGCAGCCACCAACACCGACCACCCGCTCCGGATTCTCTGTTTTCAGGCGACGAGCTTCACCAAGGTGGGAAATGAACCGGTTGTCAGCATTCTCCCGGATCGAGCAGGTGTTGAAAAGGATCAGATCAGCATCGTCCCGCTCTGCCACCTCGTCGTAGCCGAGCGAGACCAGCATGCCCTTCATCCGTTCCGAGTCATGCTCGTTCATCTGGCACCCGAAGGTGGTGACGTGAAAACGTTTCATCGGGAACTCAGGTTACCCGCGGGACAGCGAGGCTGCTCAGAAAGTGGCGGGAACACGCAGCGGGGAGACTGAAGCTTCTTCCCCGATTACTTCTTTGCTGTGCTCCTTGCGCTCCTCGGACTCCTCGATTGAGAGCTCGACCGCAAAGAAACCGGTGCCGACAACCAGCACCACGGCAAGGCCAAGCAGGGCGTACATGGCGCGCGGACTCGGGAACTTCTCCGATCGCAAACCGATGACGCTCACAACCACAGCCAGTACGGCTGTCACGATGCCAAAGAAGAGGAAAATGTTCTTGATCTCCATCGCCCGGAATCCTACCGTCTCGACCGGTGGTAGCGGCTAGTGAGCGATCCGGGTCGCCCGGAGTTCCCTGATGACTGTGATCTTTACCTGCCCGGGGTACTCCATCTCCCTTTCGATTGCGGTCGCTATCTCGTGCGACAGCAGGGCCAGAGCCTGGTCGTCGACCTGTCCCGGATCGACAATCACCCGGATCTCCCGCCCAGCCTGCATCGCGTAGACCTTTCGCACTCCAGCCTGCCTCAAGGCGATCTGCTCGAGGTCACCGAGTCTCCTTACGTACTGCTCGAGCGAATCCCCCCGTGCCCCCGGACGAGCACCCGACAGCGCGTCGGCCGCCTGGACCAGCACCGCTTCCGCCGTCCGCGGCTCGACCTCGTTGTGGTGGGCCTCGATTGCGTGAGCCACCGGCTCGACCTCTTCATAACGCCGAGCCAGCAGCGCTCCGACCGCAGCGTGAGTGCCCTCCATTTCATGGCTGACTGCCTTGCCTATGTCATGGAACAGGGCTGCCCGTCTGGCAATCTCTGTCGAGGCCCCAATCTCACCGGCCATCATTGCCGCCAGATGCGAACACTCCACAACATGTGCCAACACGTTCTGCCCGTAGCTGGTCCGGAATCGAAGTCTGCCGAGCAGCCGCACCATCTCTGGGTGGACACCGGTCACCCTCGTCTCCAGGAGGGCCGACTCGGCGGCTCGAAGCATTACGTCATCAACTTCAGACTCTGCCTCAAGGTAAGCGGCTTCGCAGGCTGCGGGGTGGATTCGGCCATCGTCGATCAGTTTCTCGAGAGTTATCCGCGCGACTTCCCTCCGGACCGGATCAAAACACGAGAGGACGACCGATTCCGGGGTCTCATCGATGATCACATCCACCCCGGTCAGCGACTGGAGGGCGCGAATGTTTCGTCCCTCCTTACCGATGATCCGACCTTTCATCTCTTCGTTCGGCAGGTGGACTGTCTGAGTGTTTCCCTCCGTTGACTGAGTCGAGGCGAGACGCTGGGTGGCAACCGCCAGGATCCCTCGTGCCCGTCTGTCTGCCTCAAGTCGCGCTTCATCCTCCGTCCGCTTGACGATCAGCCCGGCCTGATGCTCAGCCTCGAGCCGGGCTCTCTCGAGCACTATCTCGGTGGCTTCCTGCTTTGAGAGGCCGGCAACTCCCTCCACTTCGACTTCCTGTCTGGCTACCGCTTCGGCCAGACCCCGCTCAGCATCAACGATCTTCCGCTCGCGCTCAGCGAGAACCAGCATCTGTTGCTCCGCATCGAGCATGCGGGCGGATGCGGCTTCAAGCTCATGACGCGCCCTCTCCTCAAGCCGAACGATCTCCTCTCTCCGGGCGAAGAGGTCTTCGCCGGTGGCCGGTCCGGCGGAGGCGGATGGGTCTGTTGAGGCTCCAGGACGCCCTTCGCGGGGCGTACCGTCTGTGACATTGCCTTCCGGTTTCGCCCCGTCGCCGCTGCTGAACCAGTCTGAGATAAGCGATCGGATCGACATTAGGTAGTGCCTAGGCTACTGGACCGATCAAGGCCCCCCTGCCGGGTCGAAATCAACATCGCCCCGACTCGCCCGGCGTATGGCAGCGTAGGCATCCTCGGCGCAGAAGCCCCTTCGAGCAAGCAGACCCAGCGCCCTTTGCCGGCCTCGATCGTCGCCGAGGTCCTCGCCCTTCTCGAGCAGAACCCTGGTCGCCCGGCCGACTTCACCTTCTCCGTCATCTCGCCCTATAGCCATCCTGACCAGATCACGGGGCACCCCACGACCCCACAGAACCGACTCGATACGGGAGTTACCCCAGCCTGAAAGCCGGCGTTTGTCCTCGACGTACCCCAAAGCAAACCTCCGATCGTCGACCGCCAGGTTCTCGACCAGGTAGGTCATCACCCGATCGGCTTCCTCGGCATCCACATCGCGATCTGCGAGCCAATCCCGCATCTCCGACTCGGTGCGCTCCTTGCGCCCGATAGCGGCAAGCGCCGCAGCGAGAACCTCGTCGGCCAATCTTCGTACCTATGCAGCCTGTTTCTCGGGCGGTACTACCGACTCTTCCTCTACCGCTTTGGAAGCATCCGATCCTGCCTCAGCAGGCTCGGTCCCTTCCAGGGGCTTGCCATCACGGGAGATGCCCTCGGCCTTCAGGATCCGTTCTTCTATCTCGTTTGCGATATCGGGGTTCTCAATCAGGAACTGCTTCGAGTTGCTGCGACCCTGGCCCAGCCTGGTGTCTCCGTAGGAGAAGAAGGAACCGGACTTCTGAACCAGATCATGATCAATCCCGAGATCGATGAGGCTGCCTTCACGGGAAATCCCTACCCCGTATTCGATGTCGAACTCAGCCTGCCTGAATGGTGCTGCAACCTTGTTCTTGACCACCTTGACACGAACGCGGTTGGCGACTGCCTCCGTGCCGTCCTTCAGAGTCTCAATCCTGCGGATGTCGAGCCGCTGAGAGGAGTAGAACTTGAGAGCACGTCCGCCGGGCTGGGTCTCCGGTGAACCAAAGGAAACACCAATCTTTTCCCGGATCTGGTTCGTGAACAGACACATCGTATTGGCCCGGTTGAGATTGCCCGCCAGTTTGCGGAGGGCCTGAGACATCAGCCTGGCCTGCAGGCCGACGGTGACCTCGCCCATCTGTCCCTCGAGTTCCGAGCGGGGTGTGAGCGCGGCGACCGAGTCGACAGCCACGACATCAACCGCACCAGAACGTGTCAGCACGTCAACAATTTCGAGTGCCTGCTCGCCGTAATCGGGCTGGGAGATGAGCAATTCGTCCGTGTTCACACCGATCCGGCGTGCGTAAACCGGGTCAATCGCATGCTCTGCGTCAATGAACGCGCAGACTCCGCCACGCTTCTGGGCCTCGGCGATTATGTGGTACACGAGGGTCGTCTTACCCGATGATTCCGGGCCGAAGATCTCGATGATCCGACCCCGTGGGATACCCCCTACACCGAGCGCGATGTCCAGTGGCAGCGCACCGGTGGATACCGCTTCGATGCTGAGGGCAGCCTTGTCGCCGAGCCTCATCAGCGAACCGGCACCGAACTGCTTTTCGATGTGGCTCTTGGCCGCATCCAGGGCCGCGTTCCGTGCCTTGACCTCTTTGTCAGTGGCCGGTTCCATGTCATTGATCCTGTCTACACTCATCTGGAAATCACCTCGCCGCAGCCAGTTTGGTGGCCGCCTCGCATTGTTCGGTTCGTCGGACTCGATCGAACACAGGTTCGGATCTTCACCCTACGATCCCCGTCGGACGTGAATCCGTCCCCGTGGTTCGCAAGCCAAATGCTTTCCCTGTCCGGCCCATCAATGGGTCAAAAAGCAGACAGATCAGGAAAAAAGCAATCAGGAAAGGAGCCGCCTGAGCAGATGCATCCCGACCAGTGCGGAACGGTCCCGGATGTCGCTGCGACCGCCGGGGATAACGAGGCTCCGCGACTCACTGCGCCCTTCAGCTGTGACAGCTTCGAAGCAGACGAATCCGACCGGCTTGTCTTCCGTTCCACCCCCGGGCCCCGCGATGCCGGTGATCGCCACGGCGACATCAGCCTCGAATCGCTCCAGTGCCCCACTCGCCATCTGTCCGGCAACCTCTGGTGAAACGGCCCCGTGTGCCCCTATGGCCGCGGGGTCGACCCCGAGCAGGTCGGCCTTGGCTGCGTTCGAGTAGGCGACCACGCCTCCCGCGAAGTATTTGGATGCTCCGGGGATACTGGTGATCCGGGCAGCCAGCAGCCCGGCGCTGCAGGACTCGGCCAGGGCCAGCCTCCTGTCCTTCAGCAGTCCGGCAACGATTTCGTCGATCGTGGTGCCGTCGAAGCTGAAGACGGTTTCCGCATGGCGTTCAACGAGTGCATCCCGCAGGGCTTCGGCGTCGGCCTTCGCACCGTCCCGGTAGCGAACGTCGATCTCAACCTCACCGCGCCGCAGGCAGGTCGTAATCTCAAGGCCGCCCGTCTCGACGCCGCCGGCTTCAATGTCGCGGAGCGAGGAAGCCAGTTCCGATTCCGGGGTTCCGAACATGCGGAGCCGGTACGACAGCAGAGGCGTTGCCCGGTCAAGGACTCCCCTGAGCATCGGCTGGCCCAGTGCCGCAGCCCACATCGGCCTGAGTTCACGAGGAGGACCGGGAAGCACCAGCACCACAGGACCATCCCCGGGAACAATCAACCCCGGCGCGGTTCCTATCGGATCGAGGGCTATCGCCCCCTCCGGGACCATCGCCTGCTTGCGATTGGCAGCGACCAGGGCTTCGGTGGACATATTTACTGGCGCAGAGGCTGCGTAGCGGGCCAGAATCGCCGAGATCTTCGACTCCATCTCTTCATCAAGCGCCAGTTGACGTCCGGTAAAGCCGGAAACGACCTCAGCGGTGAGGTCGTCGGCTGTCGGACCGAGGCCACCCGTGGTGATTATGAGGTCAATTCCGGAGGCCTTCATGTGTTCGAGAGCGGCGAGCAGGTCCGCCGGCCGGTCTGCGACCACCATGATCACGACCAGCTCCACCCCGAGCTCCGCGAGCCTCTCCGAGAGCCAGGGACCATTCTCATCCCGGATCGTGGCCGTCAGCACTTCGGTGCCGGTCACCAGAATCCCCGCCTTCACCCGCTCTTCAGTCTTACGCGCCGTCACTGAACGATGACCCTACCGGCACTCTTCGGCGGCCAGCCGGAGAAAAATCAGAGATCAGCTGCCGGAACGGGTTCCGGGAGTTCTTCCGTGACCGGACTCTGCGATTCAGGTTCTCCGGATGCTTCGTCAAGCGGCTCGCCTTCGATGGCCGCGGGGACAGTCTCTTCGGCGGCCGAATCCTCATCGGCATTCCTGCCTCCGAGTACTCGAGGCAGGTCAGCTGCGGTGATCAGGACCTGCCTTGGTTTCGATCCTTCGTATCCCGAGATCACACCTCGCCTTTCGAGCATGTCGATCAGGCGTCCGGCCCGGGTGTAGCCCACCCGCAGGCGACGCTGGATCATCGAAACCGATGCGGTCTCGGTATCCACAACGAGCTGTATCGCCTCATTGAGCAAATCGTCCTGATCCGGATCGAAGTCGCCCTCGACAGAGTCATCCTTGACCGTAATCCGCTCGTCGAGGAGTTCCTGCTCGAAATCGGGCTCACCCTGCGCAGACCAGTGGTCGGTGATCCTTGCAATCTCTTCTTCAGAGACGAAAGCACCCTGAATGCGCTGAAGCTTGGAGGTACCTGGCCCCCGAAAGAGCATGTCACCCTGACCCAGCAGCGACTCTGCGCCGCCCTGGTCGAGAATGACCCTCGAATCAGTCTGGGAGGAAACCGCAAAGGCGATCCGCGAAGGGATGTTCACCTTGATCGTTCCCGTGATGATGTCGGTCGATGGCCGCTGCGTGGCCAGTACGAGATGGATGCCGGTGGCCCGTGACTTCTGTGCCAGCCGGATAATCGAGGACTCGACGTCGGCAGG
>CAIZLN010000134.1 GCA_903933815.1 uncultured Solirubrobacterales bacterium | reverse complement strand
GTCCTCATGAGTACCAAGACCGAAGTGGAAAACCTCAAGACCTCAGGAGCCGAGAAGGTCCTCGCCGTAGTCCTGGCCGCCTTCATTCTTATTGGTGCCTTCTGGGCTTACGAGAAGATCGGTGAGCTCGGCGACGGCAGCGGGGGCAGCTTTTCCAACGAGTTCTCGTATTCAGGACCCGGTTTCGGGCCGAGAAGCGAAGCGATCAAGGATCTTGAACCGGAAGACAGGCAGGCGCTCGAAGCAGAACGGTCGGCTCGAAACGACCTGTTTCGGGCACAGCGCGATGTTCGGACAGCAACCCGGCAGGCTGTGCTCGCACGGGAGAACTGGCGAGCCGAGCTGGACGCGGGACTCCAGGCCCCGGCGCAGGAAGCCGCCTACCGCGAAGCCCAGAGCGATCTCCAGTCAGCCCGCGACCAGGCGCGATCGGCTCTGGCCGGTCTGGCCGAAACCCGCTTTGCTGCGGAAGCCGCCGAGGGCAACCTGCAGCAGGCGATAGAAGATCTCAAGGACCGGTCCGATCGCGACCAGGCAATCGTCTTCTTTCTTCGTTTGCTACTCGTCTCCGGCATGCTGGGCGGCGGGTACCTGGCGATGTCCCGGGTACGGCGTCGACGCTCCCGGCTGCTGCCACTCGCCTTGGCCGTCGTTGCGGCCGGTGCGGTCCTCGGGCTTTACATGGCCGCGGACTACGGCGCAAGCTGGGGGCTCTTCGATGATGTCGGACCCCTGATCATCTCGATCGTCGGGATCGCGCTGACGATTCTTGCGTTCGTGCTTCTGCAGCGCTACCTCGCGAAGCAGATTCCGCTGCGACGGGTTCGAAAGCATGAGTGCCCGTTCTGCGGATACCCGGCCCGGGAAAACAGGAGCTGCGAAGGTTGCGGACGGCGACTGCTCGGTGAGTGCTCGAGTTGCCACCAATCACGACGGGTCGGTGCCCCCCACTGCGGAAACTGCGGCAAGGCCTGATCGCAGCCCCTGTTCAGGGCGGCCAGGTCAGATGCGTCCGCCGGCGAGCAGTCGGCGCAGGAAACGCTGGGTCTCGGGACGCTCGGGCGAGTCCATGACCTTTGCCGGCGTGCCGGTCTCGACGATCCGTCCTTCGTGGAGGAAGGCGATCCGGTCGGCTACCTCGCGGGCGAAGGTCATCTCGTGGGTGGCGATGATCATGGTCATGCCTTCGTCCTTCATCTCCCGGACGGCCTCGAGCACATCGCCAACCAGTTCCGGGTCGAGCGCGCTCGTGACTTCGTCCAGCAGCAGCGCCCGCGGTCGGGAGGCGAAGGCCCGGACCAGGGCGACCCGCTGCTGCTGGCCTCCGGAGAGCTGATCGGGACGGTCCGCCTCGCGCCCTCCGAGGCCGAACCGGTCCAGCAGTTCGCGGCCGCGATCGGTCGCCTCCTGCTTCGGCATCGCCCCGCTTCGGACCGCACCGAGAGTGACGTTGTCGAGAACCGACATGTGAGGGAACAGGTTGAAGGCCTGGAATACGAAGCCGAGCCGGCGCCGCACCGAAACCGGGTTGACAGCCGGGTCGGTGATCACTTCGCCGTCGAGGTATATGTCACCGTCGTCGATCTCTTCGAGCAGGTCGATGCAGCGCAGCAGGGTCGACTTGCCCGAGCCCGAAGCACCGATCAGGGCGACGGCCTCATGCTCGGAGATGGAGAGGTCGATCCCATCCAGCACCAGGCGGTCGCCGAAAGACTTGGTCACGCCTTCGATCTCGAGAACCGGTGAGCTCATACGACCGAATCCTGCTTCCTGGCGATGTAGTCGAGGATCCGGGCCATCGGGATGGTGACCGCGAGATACAAAAGCGCCGCGGCGATCAGGGGCGTGTAGTTGAAGCTCGACTGCGAGTCGATCTGGGCGACACGAAAGGCCTCCTGGACTCCGAGAACAGAAACCAGAGCAACATCCTTCTGGAGCGAGATGAAGTCGTTGAGCAGCGGTGGCCGGACCCGGCGAACCGCCTGGGGCAGGACGACATGCCGCAGTGCCTGGAACTTGGTCAGCCCGACCGCAAGCGCGGAGTCGGTCTGGGTGCGGTGGACCGAAGAGATACCGGCCCTGTAGACCTCGGCCACATAGGCGCTGTAGGCGAGAGAAAGCGCCACGCAGGCGAGGAATATCGGTTCGGCCAGGATTCCGGTAACGCCGAGCGTCGGGATTCCGAAGCCGATCAGGTAAACCAGCAGGATCACGGGCACCCCCCTGAACAGGTCGCAGTAAATCGCGGCAAGGGCCCGGATCGGAAAGAGCGCCGGGCTGAGACTTGTCCGGATCAAAGCGATCACAAGACCGAGGATCAAAACCACGACCTCCACCGCAACGAACATCCTGACGTCCAGCCAGAACGCCCTCAGGATGTCTGGAAAGGATGTCCGGAATGCCTCGGGGGAGAAGAAGGTCTCCTGTACATCCGGCCAGCCGCTACTGGTGAAGACCAGCAGCGCAAGGCCTCCCAGCACAATGACCGAAGAGATAACGGCAGTCGCCTGGCCGCGACGCGCCCGGGCCTTCTTGGCCCGCTCGCGGGCAGCCCGGCGCTCGCCGTTATCCGTCCGGCCGCCTGTTGTCAGGCCGGGGTTATCTTCAGTTGAGTTCAGGGGCGCTCGCGGCGTCGCTCATCCACTGGGTCGTTATCTCCTCGAGAGTCCCGTCTTCCCTGAGCGTCTCAAGGGCAAGGTCGACACACTTGGTCAGGGCCGAATCCTTTGCCAGCAGCGCGCCCCATTTGTCTCCACCGGGAGCGTCGAACTGTCCAACTACCGACGATCCGGGAACCTCGACCTCGCGCAGGTAGATCGCCTGCGGAAGATCGACCACGACTGCGTCCACCTGACCCGACTTGAGGGCAGAAACGACGTCGTTGGAGTTGTCAAATACCTTGGGCTCGGTTGATGGATCGACTTCATTGTTGACGGCTTCCAGGCTGGTGGTGCCGATCTGGACGCCGATCTCGGCATCCTTGAGCTCGTCCAGGCTGGTGATTCCTTCAAGCTCGGAACCCTTGGCAACGAGAACTCCCTGTGAGGCCGTGTAGTACGGGAGCGAGAAATCAACAACCTTTTCGCGGGCTGTTGTGATCGAGATCTGGTTGACGTCGAAGTCGAACTTCTTCGGGCCCGGAGCATAGGAGGCGTTGAAGGGCACCGTGGTCCACTCGACCTCGGAATCACTGAAGCCGAGCTCTTCGGCAATCGCGTAGGCGAGGGCGCTCTCGAAACCCTTGCCGTTGGACGGGTCGTCATCCTCGAAGTAGGGCTCGTATGCCGGGCTGTCGGTACCCACCGTCAGCACTCCATCTTTGAAGGTGCCGAGGTTTTCGGGCGTGCAGTCGGCGGCGGTCACCGTGGTGGTGCCTCCGGTCGAATCCTCATCCGACGAGTCGCTGCTGCAGCCGGCGAACAGGGCCGCTGCGGAAAGTGCCAGGGCAATCGGGACAAAACGGGTTCTGAACATAAAGAGGCCTCCGGGTCAGGGCTACGGACGCCGCAAGCCTATGACACCCGGTGAGAAAGCGGTCTCAGACCGCTGACTCAGCCTCCTCCCACATGGCGTAGAGGTCGGCGACCTTCTGCCTGGCACGGTCGTGGCGGCGGGTGGCCTTGGCCGACTTTTCCGGGGTCGACCACTGTCCCGGGTCCGAGAGTTCATCCTCCAGAGTGGCCAGCGCGGTCTCGGCCCGCTCGATCTTCTTTTCCAGGCTGGCTACGTTGCGCTCCGCCTTTGCCCGCTCCTTGCCCGGAGAGCCACCCCTGGCAGCGCTGGCGCTTTGCGGGGCCTGGTGGCGATCCTTCGGTTCAGTTGCCTGCTCAGCCGTTTCGTCGCGCTCACGCTGGTATTCGGCCCAGCCCTTGAGGTGGTTCTCAAGCATCCCTCCCTCGCAGACCAGGGTGCGGCTGCCAACGGCCTCGAGCAGGGCGCGATCGTGGGAGATCAGGATCAGCGCGCCGGGGAAGGCCAGCAGGGCATCCTCCAGAGCCTCACGGCTCTCGACATCGAGGTGGTTGGTCGGCTCGTCGAGCAGCAGGACATTGGCCCCTGAGGCGACCAGAATCGCGAGCGAAAGCCGTCGCTGCTCACCTCCGGAAATGTCGGAAAGCGACTTGTTGACATCTGCTCCGGTAAAGAGGAAGGCGCCGAGCAGGTCCCTGACTTTCTGGCCGGAGAGCCCCGTCTCCCGGGCGGCGGCATCCAGCACCGAACCTTCACCTGCCGCGGTCTCGGCGTGCTGAGAGAGGTAGCCGATCTTTGCGTTGTGACCGGGCCGGACGCTTCCCGAGGCTGGCTTGCGATCTCCGGCAAGGGTGGCCATGAAGGTTGTCTTGCCGGCACCGTTCGGACCGATCAGGACCAGGTGCTCATCTCGCTCAAGCTCGAGCGAGGCTGACTCGAGCAAGGTGCGGCCCGGAACTTCAACCTTGAGATTCACTGCCTTCAGGGCGACCTTGCTGGCCCGCTCAGGCTGAATGAAGTCGAAGGCCAGCCGGCGGTTGTCCTCGGGGGCCATCGAGGCGGCGTTCTGCTTGACCTTTTCGATCTTCTTCAGCTTCGACTGGGCCTGCTTGGCCTTGGTCGCCTTGTAGCGGAAGCGGTCGACGAACTTCTCCATGCGTTCGATCTCAGCCTGCTGCTTTTCGATCGCCTTGCCGAGGGCGAGCTGGCGGGCTGCATACTCCCTCCGCCAGGCATGCCAAGGCCCGGAGAAGAACCGGCTGCGGCCAGCTTCGATTTCGAGGACAGAGGTTCCGACCGACTCGAGGAACCAGCGGTCGTGTGCGACCAGAACAACTGCGGCATCGAGGCCCTTGAGGTATCCCTCCAGCCATTCGAGGGTTGTGATGTCAAGGTGATTTGTCGGCTCATCAAGCAACAGCAGATCGGCCCCTGCCGACAGCGCCCTAGCAAGAGACGCCCGGGTCAACTCACCTCCCGAGAATGTGCTCAGCTGCCGGTCGAACGCGGCTTCTTCGAAGCCCAGCCCGCGCAGGACAATCAGGGCTTCGTCGCGCCAGCGGTAGCCACCGGCGGATTCGAGCTTCTGCTGGGCCTCCGAGTAAGCCCTCATCGTGCCCTCGTCGTGGTCACCCTCCGACATGAGCCCTTCGAGGCGCTCAAGGCTTGCTTCAGTATCGAGAAGGTCGGACCGGCCCGTAAACACGTACTCCTGAAGTGCCAGTCCGGAGTCGCGCGGCGGACGCTGGTCGTGAAGGGCCACCCGGACCCCCTTCTGGAAGGCAAGGCTGCCGGAGTCGTTGTTCGCCTCGCCGGCCAGAATCCGGAGCAAAGTCGACTTGCCGGCACCGTTTCTTCCGGAAAGAGTCATGCGCTCACCACGCGTCAACTTGAATGACACGTCGGAAAAGATCGGCTCACCACCGAGGTGGATGCCGATTCCGGATGCGGTTACCACTGCCATGGGGGAATCGATCAGTCTGCCAACTCCGGGTGCATGAGCGCATTCAGAGTGGACATATGCCCGTCGGTTGTGGGAGCATCCCGCGCCTATGGATAACGGTGCCTTCTCTTCCAACCCGGGTCCGGGCCCTCATTACGGGGGTACCTGGGAAAGCCAGATTCCAATTGCTGAATCGGCACCAGGGGTCTCGCCCTACCCGCCGATCGCTGACTACGGCTTCCTTTCTGATGGCGAAGTCTCGGCCCTGGTTGCGCCCAGCGGCAATATCGAGTGGATGTGTCTGCCGCGTTTCGACTCGCCTAGCGTGTTCGGCTCGATCCTTGACCGCAGCGCCGGCAACTTCAGGCTCGGCCCGGCCGACATCCACGTGCCGACGAATCGCCGCTACATCCCCGGCACGATGGTGCTGGAAACCAGCTGGGGAACAGGTGACGGGTGGATCATCGTGCGCGACGTGCTGCTTATCGGACCGTGGCACCACGACCGGGACCGTTCCAGAACCCACCGTCGGGCACCGACCGACTACGACGCCGACCATGTACTGCTGCGCATGGTCCGGTGTGTTCACGGCGAGGTGCAGCTGACTCTGGACTGCAAACCGGTCTTCGATTACGGCCGTACCCAGCCGAGCTGGCAGTACACCGGCGATGGCTACCACGAGGGCCTGGCGACCGCTCCGGACAGCGAGATTCAACTCCAGCTGACCAGCGACATGAATCTCGGCTTCGAGGGCCCACGGACTACCGCCCGGACACTGCTAAAGGAGGGCGACACGCGGTTCGTTGCCCTCTCCTGGTCGGAACACGCCGCACCGAAGAAGTACGAAGAAGCCCACGACAGACTGGTCTGGACCGCCCACCACTGGCAGAACTGGCTTGCCCGGGGCACCTTCCCCGACCATCCGTGGCGCAGCTTCCTCGAGCGGTCGGCGCTGACGCTGAAAGGTCTGACCTACTCTCCGACCGGCGCCCTTATTGCCGCGGCAACCACCTCGCTGCCGGAAACTCCCAAGGGCGAGCGAAACTGGGATTACCGCTACTCGTGGATCCGTGACTCGACCTTCACGCTGTGGGGCCTGTACACGCTTGGCTTCGACTGGGAGGCAAACGACTTCTTCTACTTCCTTGCCGATGTCACACGGGATACCGACGACCTCCAGGTCATGTACGGGGTGGCTGGCGAAAAGCAGCTCGACGAGCAGATTCTCCCGCACCTTGAAGGCTACGAGAAGGCATCGCCCGTCCGGATCGGGAACGGCGCCTATGACCAGCGCCAGCACGACGTCTGGGGAGCGGTGCTTGACTCCTTTTACCTCCACACCAAGTCGCGCGACAGCATGCCCGAGGAGATCTGGCCGATCCTGGTGCGCCAGGTGGACGCCGCCCTGGAGAACTGGCGCAAGACCGATCGTGGAATCTGGGAAGTGCGTGGTGCTCCCCAGCACTTCACCTCGTCCAAGGTGATGTGCTGGGTGGCGCTTGATCGCGGCGCCCGGCTTGCCCGTCTGCGCGAGGATTTCGATCTCGCGGCCAAGTGGCAGCTTGCGGCCGACGAGATCCACGCTGACATCTGTGAAAACGCAGTGGACGATCGTGGGGTGTTCACCCAGCACTACGAGACGGATGCGCTGGATGCCTCCTGCCTGCTGCTGCCGCTGCTGCGATTCCTGCCCCCGGACGACCCCCGGATCAGAAACACCGTGCTGGCGATCGCCGACGAGCTGACCGTGGAGGGACTGGTGATGCGTTACCTCGTCGACGAGACCGACGACGGCCTCGACGGAGAAGAAGGCAGCTTCACGATCTGCTCGTTCTGGCTGGTCAGTGCGCTGGTCGAAATCGGCGAGGTGGATCGCGCCACCCAGCTCTGCGAGCGCCTGCTCGGTTTCGCCAGCCCACTCCAGTTGTACGCAGAGGAGATCGACCCGCGATCCGGTCGCCATCTCGGCAACTTCCCCCAGGCCTTCACCCACCTGGCGCTGATCAACGCGGTCATGCACGTGATCAGGGCCGAGCAGGAAAACCCCGACCGGCCCTGATCCGTAGTCACCGCAAACGGTGGCAGCGGCCAGCGCGAGGTTGCCCTGAAGGGTCGCTGGCATTTACCAGAGGTTCACACCCGCGCTCAAACGCCACTGTATGATCGGCCGATGAAACCCCTCTCGATTTTCCTCTCCCTCGCAGCTGCCCTCGTCGTCGCTTTCGGCAGCGCCTCTCAGGCCACTGCCGCTCCAGTACCGGACATAACCCAGACCCCTCAATACAAGGCTCTGCTCGGGTTCGTGAACACACTTGAGACCCAGAGGAACGTCCCCACCACCCAGCCCCGCAAGGCGGCCTACCAGCGGACGCTCGGCAACAAGACTGCCCCCGCGACGGCACAGGTAAAGAGCCTTTTCCAGCGGCGCGCAATGAGAGTCAAGTCTCGTGATGACGCTGAAGAGCGCAGCCAGATCCGAAACATTCTCTCCAACCAGAAGCAGCAGGTGACTGCTCTCAAGGCGGTCCAGGCCAGCAAGATCGCCGTGGCCCAGAACATTTACAACGAATCGGTCGACCGGATCAACGAGCGCTACGCACCCAGGCTGAACCCTCTGGTCCGCCAGCGCACTTCGCTGAAGCGGCAGCTGGCGAGAACGACAAACCCCGTAAGCCGCCTTCAGATTCAGGAATCCATCCGGTCGGTTCAGGCGAGAATCAACGGAATCATGGATGCCAAGACTGCCGCCACCAAGGTGGCGAGCACCGACTACCAGTCCAAGGTGAACCTGCTGAACCAGACTTATTCGGCAAAGATCATGGGCGTAAAGAGCAGGAGCCAGCAGCTTGTCGCACAGGCGAGGCTTGCCTGGAAAGAGACCTACAGCGCTGACTACAACAAGCTGAAGGTTCGCCGCACAAGCGAGTTTTCTCAGGTGAGCCGTCTGCGCTCGCGTGGTGCCGGATACATCAGCACCATGCCAGTCCCACCCCGACCCGTCTGATTCGCTGAAAACGGGGCGCCGAATCAGTCGGCGTCCCTCCGTTCGGGCATTTGTTGACCAAGTTACGCAAGTAAGTATCTAAAGCGTTCAGATTGCGCTAGTGTGCCCGCGTCATGAGTCCTGATGCCTGGATAACTGCTGCGACCGTATTGATTATGTTCGTCGCTCTCGCCTCCGAGCGGGTACCGCCAGCCGCCGCCGTGATGAGCGCGACTCTGTTCCTGCTGGTGATCGGCGTGATTGACGAGGCTGCCGCGCTCTCGGGTTTTGCCAATGCCGCACCGTGGACGGTCGCCGCTCTCTACGTGCTCGCCTTCGCTGGCGACAAGACGGGCATGATGGGGCCGATCGTAAATCGCCTCCTCGGTCACGGCGATCGGGTAACCACCGCTTCCTCGGCCCGAATGCTCCTGCCCACTGCCGGCATCTCCGCCTTCATCAACAACACCCCCTTAGTTGCGATCCTGATCGGCCAAGTGACCTCGTGGTGCAATCGTCGCGGCGTCTCACCATCAAAGCTCCTGCTTCCAATCTCCTACGCAGCGATTCTTGGTGGAATCCTCACCGTTATTGGTACCTCGACCAACCTGACTGCCTCGGGTCTGCTTCAGGAGAGCGGTCAGGATCCAATCGGGCTTTTCGAGATCACCAAGGTGAGCCTCATCCCGGCAATTGCCGGGCTGGTGGTGCTGATCTTCGTAGTGATTCGAATCATCCCTGAGCGCAAGGGTGCCCTTGAAGAGTTCACCGATGACCTCAATGAGTTCGCCGCCCAGATGATGGTCGTAAAAGAAGGGCCGCTCGACGGCTCGACCGTCACTGATGCCGGCTTGCGAAACCTGAAGGGGATCTACCTGGTGGAGATCGAGCGGGACGGTCAGATGTTTCCGGCCGTGTCGCCCAGCCGGGTTCTCCGCGGTGGCGACCGTCTTACCTTCGTCGGGGAGTCTTCTCAGGTAGTTGATTTCCAGCGGGTTACGAAAGGTCTCCAGTCGGCCGAGTCAGAGCACCTGCTTGAAGTCGACAGTCCAGAGCACACCTTCTATGAAGCGGTAATTGGTGCCGACTCCAGGCTTGTCGGACAGAACCTCGCCGATGCCGAGTTCCGAACCCGCTACCAGGCGGCTGTTGTGGCGATCCGGCGATCAGGGAAGCGAATCGATAGCCAGCTTGGAAAGGTGACCCTGGAGGCCGGTGACACCTTGCTGCTCCTCGCTGGCTCGGACTTCAGAGTCAAATCTCGCCGCGCCAAGGACTTCCTCGTAGTGCTGCGAATCGGTGGCCCGCCCCCCTCGGCCACGAAACGGGCTCCTTTCGTCGGGTTCCTCGCCCTGGCGGTGATCGGACTTGCTGCATTTGAGGTTCTCTCGATTTTTGAGCTCTCCCTGATCGCCGTGGGCATCCTGATTGCCACAAGAACGGTCAGCGTGTCCGAGTCCGGGGAGGCGATTGACTTCGGTGTGATTCTCCTTATCGCGGCATCGTTCGGGGTCGGTTCTGCGATCGAGGTTTCCGGTCTGGCAGAGACAATCTCAACCGGCCTGGTCGATGCATTCGGGGGCTGGGGCGATCTTGGCATCATCTTCGCCCTGGCGCTGGCCATGACGATCCTTACCGAGCTAGCCTCGAACAATGCCGCCGTGGTTGTGCTCTTTCCGATCACCATCGCGGTTGCAACCCAAGCCGGACTCGACCCCAGAATCATGGTGTTGATGATCGCGGTCATGGCCTCCTCCTCTTTCCTGACCGCCGTCGGGTACCAGACAAACATGATGGTTTATGGCCCCGGCGGATACCGTTTTGGCGACCTGATCAAAGCGGGGCTGCCACTGACGATTACCCTCCTGGTCACGGTCAGTCTCGTCACCTGGCAGCTGGCCTGATCCTCGCAAACTGTTTGAGCCGCTCCCTTCCAGGTGACAGCAGATCTGGGATATAGTCGACGTCAGGTGGAGCGGGAGACAGACAGCAGCAACGAGTCCGATCAAATGAGTGAAGCTGCCGCTCCGGCCACGCCCCCTGCCCCACCGGGCTGGTACGACGCGCCGGGCGACCCCCTCACCAGGCAGTTCTGGGACGGGCAGGAGTGGCGTCCCAACCTGAAATGCGGAAGCTGTGGATCTCTCCTCGCTGGAAATGTATGCGCGAGTTGTGGCGCCCGGAACACTGGCGGCCCGCTGGCTCAGTCTCCACCGGGCAGGTCGGTTTCAACAAGTGCACCGCCGGAGGAAAAGTCGGTTGGGCTGGCACTTTTTCTCAACTTTCTCTGGCCCGGCATGGGGCATATCTACGCGAATGTGAAGGTTGAGTTCGGCATCATCATTGCCGTGATAGGCGGCATAAACTTCCTGCTTTCCTTCACCTTGATCTGGATTCCGATCGCGATCATCTGCTGGGCAATCACAGCCCCCTGGACGATGATTGACGTCAACACACAACTGAAGAAGCAGATCAGCTGAAGAAATCAGAGTTTGCTGATGCAGGAGAAGGTCCGCTGTGAGGCCTTGGTGAAATCGTCGTCCATGGTGGCGGACCCTCCGAATGGCCTCGAAAGAGTGAAGACGAGCCCGGTCCCGACACAGATCAGAAGGATCAACCCCGGCATCATCGCCAGGTGGCTGCGTCGGCCTTTTACCAATATCCACCAGACGATCAGGGTGAGAAGGGTCTTTTGTGTCTTTCCCCCAACCGGCAAGAATAAATCGGACGCCCCGAATGGGGCGCCCGATTGATCCGCAACTACTTGATGGAGACGGCGGGAATTGAACCCGCGTCCGCGGCCGCGTGACGAAAAGCGTCTACAGGTTTAGCCGGCTCTTTGTTCTCGGCTCCCGGGGTCCGTGCCGGCAGGCACTGCGGGAGACAAAGCCCCTTGAATGTCCCCTTGAGGTCGAGGCGATCCTCGCGGGTAAGCCCGTTTCTGAAGCCGGTGCCCCTCCCCACGGGCGAGGGAGGACCGACTCTCATCGCTTAGGTTCTAGCTAAGCGGCGAGGGCGAACTCATGGTCCGCACGTATTGGTTTTTTGCCGATTTTTTACGAGGCCATCGACATCCTCGACCTGCAACTCTCCGCACGTACGACTGCGTCGAAGCCTGTCGTCCCCGCGGTTGATGCTCATTCATTGTACGCCCCACCTGGGTCATGCAGCAAGCGCCGGAATGAACGGGGGCGGGACGAGGTCGCTTTGGCTAGGCTGAAACGATGAAAATCCTTGCCTTCAGCGACCTCCACCGTGACCTCAACCAGGCCGAGGCCCTTACGCGAATGGCAGAGGATGCCGATGTTGTGGTCGGAGCCGGAGACTTCGCTTCAGCCCACCAGGGGCTCGAAGAGACGATCGAGGCCCTGTCCGGGATTGAAACCCCTGCGGTACTCGTCCCGGGAAACAATGAGACCCATGAGGCGCTGAGCGAGGCAGTGGCGAGTCTCTGGCCCGCCGCCTACGTCCTGCACGGCAACGAAGTCGAGATCGACGGCCGGATCTTTTTCGGGCTTGGCGCCGGCATCCCCACTACCCCTTGGGACTGGAGCTTCGACCTCGATGAGACCGAGGCTGAGGCCGCCCTGGCTGACCTGCCTGAACATGCGATTCTGGTGGTGCATTCGCCGCCCCGGAACCACTGCGACACAGCTGGTGACGGAATGCACCTCGGCAGCACCGCGGTCCTTGCGGCCATTGAGCGCACCGATCCACGACTGGTCGTTTGCGGACACATTCACGAAGCCTGGGGACAGACCTCAAAGGTCGGAGGCACCGAAATCATCAACCTCGGACCGTCGGGCCGGTTGATCGAGGTCTGAGGCGACCGACGGGTACCTTGCGGCCTCAATGCCGCTTTCCGTCGTCAGACGGTGAAACGGCCGCGCAGTGATTCGACGGTATCCGGGGGAAAGCCGGGAACTCTCTCAAGGTCTTCAATCGAGGTGTAACCACCGAAGCGCTCCCGGTAGGCAAGTATCCGGGTGGCCTGGGTCACCGAGAGGTCGGCTTCGCGCAGTTCCTCGAACGTCGCCGAGTTCAGACTGACGCCGCCGGAAAGGCTTCTGGTGGAGGAGGGGCTGGTGGAAACGGTCGGCGGCGGCTGGAGAGGGCTGCCCGCGGTCTGCGTCGGGGGCACGACGGGAGTTCCCGAGTCTGCTCGACCACGACTGGTGCTTCCGTGTTCAAGTGCGCTGGCTGCGGCCCTTTCGGCTGCCTCGGCGCGTTCCTCGGCCCCTCGGGCGCGTTCCTCAGCCCGGTTGATGCCGGACATGATGTCCTCCAGGCGGCGCTCTCGTTCGCTCTCCTCGAGTTTCAGCCGGGCGAGACTCTCAGCGAAGGCAGCACGTCGCTCGGCGTCCTCCGCCCGCCGCTCGATCTCCAGGAGCCTCTCCTCGGCTACCTTCAGTACCCGGTCCCTCTCGGCACTGTCTGCGCTGAGTTGGCGCTCGACTGCCGTAAATCCAGAGGCGACCGGGGGCGCTGGCTGGGATGGATCCGGGCGGTCGGGAACAATCCGGGCCGGTTCGGCCGGTGTTTCGAAATCCGGCGCACTGTCTGGCACTACAGGTGTCGTCGCCGATTCCTGCGCTGCCTTGATTTCGGCAACCTTTGCCTCCAGAGCATCATTGGGGTTCACCTGGCCAGCGATTGCACCGCCGGTCGCCCCGGCAGCGAATGCGGCGGCAGCGCGGCCAACTGCTGCATCCGGCCCGGGGGCGATTACTTCCTCCCCGTCAGTCAGGGGTGCGGGGTTGACTGCTGTCGGTGTTTCAGCACCTGCAGAGGCGGCGGGCGGAGCACCCGCGGCTCCGGGCACTGTCTGACCGGAAGAAGCCGGCACCGGAGTATTCCCGGCGGCGGGCGGGGTGATTGTGGTGCCGACGCGACCGACGGCCCCGGCGGCACTCGCCTGATCCCGCGCTGCCTGCTTTTCGGCTTCGACGGGATTCATGGCTGCGGACGGCGAGGGAGCGAGAGCACCACCAGTGGCGCCCCTGGCCCCACCCTTTCCGGCCCGGCGACGCAGCCGCTCTTCTTCCCTGGCCCGCTGCATCGCAGCCCGCTTGCGGCGGCGAAGTTCGGTGGCGCTCGGTACCGAGGCGGGAGCACTCGGGCTCTTTGAGGCCTTTGCCCCTGTGGCGGCGGCGGCCTTTGCCCCTGTGGCGCCAGCGGCGGCCTTGGCCGTGGGGGCTGATTCCTTCCTGCCTGTGCCAGCCTTGTGGCGGCCCCGCATGATCAGTATTCCAGCGAGAATCGCTGCCAGCACGATAATTCCGATGATGAAGTAGGGAGCGTTATCAGAGACGAAGCTGCCCGCATCGTCAACGACGCTCGCGTTCTCGGATTCGGGCATACCGGCGGCATCCTCGAATGACGAGAACTCCTCCGGCGTCAGAGTCATCGGGGATACCCCGGCGGAGCCAGCGCTCTCATCAGCATTTGCGGTTGCCGCCGTGATGCCGAACAGCAATGCGATCAGTACCAGAAGGTGGGCCGGGGCAGTTCGCGTTCTCATTGGCTGCATACTTTCATGAGGTTCGGGGTGAGTACCAATCGTTATCGGGGCTGGTGTGCATCTTGCCCCTTCTTCAGTTCTATGAACGATACCGCCCCTTGAACTCTCTTTCTACGTCCCGCTGGACATCCCGGTCTGCGATTTCCCGCCTCCGGTCGCGTCCTTCCTTTCCCCTTGCCAAAGCCAGCTCAACCTTGGCCCGGGGACCCTTGAAATAGATCCGGGAGGG
>CAIZLN010000133.1 GCA_903933815.1 uncultured Solirubrobacterales bacterium | reverse complement strand
TGGTTATCCGGCTGAAGATCTTTACCTGAGAGCGGATTTCGTCGCTGCCAACGCGGCAGTCCTGCATGAACTCGCCAGGCAGGTGACGGGGATAACCGCCCTCGTGGGATTCGCCGAGCCCGTTGGCCACCCGGTTGGCCGTGCAATCGCAGCCAATGCCATTGCGGTCATTGCCGACGGAGAGGTGAGCGAGGTCTACCGCAAGCGGCTGCTGCCGAACTATGGCGTTTTCGACGAGCACAGAACCTTTCGTAACGGCACTTCACCGCTCGTCCTTGACATTGCCGGCGCGCGGGTTGGCATGACGGTCTGCGAAGACTGCTGGGAGCCAGATTCTCCGGTTGGCAAAACCCTGGCTCCGGGCGCTGACCTGATCGTCAACCTCTCCGCGTCGCCCTATCATCGCGGGAAGGCAAGGGAGCGTGAGGAGATTTTCAGGGACGTTGCTGTCGCCGCGGGAGTTCCGGTCGCGATGGTCAACATGGTCGGCGGTCAGGATGAGTTGATCTTCGACGGAGCCAGCGTGCTTATTGCGGCAGATGGCTCGATTCAGGCCAGAGCCGGACAGTTCATAGAGGAGATGGTCCTCTGTGGAGGCTCGGAGGCTGCCCCATCGGGGGCGCCTGTCTGGCTTGATGACCTCGACGAGGTCTACACGGCACTTGTGACCGGGCTTCAGGACTATGTGGTCAAAAACGGGTTCGCTCATGTCGGGCTCGGTCTTTCGGGTGGAATCGATTCGGCACTTGTCGCGGTGCTCGCGGCCGACGCGCTTGGGCCTGAGCGGGTCAGTTGCGTGGTCATGCCTTCCCCCCACTCCAGCCCCGAGACACAGGCCGATGCCCGGGATATGACCCGGCGGCTCGGCGTGGAGTTGATTGAGATCCCGATCGAGGCTCCGATGGACGCCTTCGCGACACTTCTGGGGGACGACAACGCCGGACTCACGGCCGAGAATCTGCAGGCGCGAATCAGGGGCAACCTGATGATGGCCCTCTCGAACAGCCGGGGCTGGCTGGTCCTGACCACCGCAAACAAGAGCGAGACCTCGGTCGGGTACTCAACAATCTATGGCGATATGGCCGGTGGCCTGGCACCAATCAAAGACACCCCCAAAACCCTGGTCTACGAACTCTGCCGCTACAGAAACCGGATTTCCGATGCTATTCCGGAGGCAATACTTTCCCGGCCTCCGTCAGCAGAGTTGAGGCCTGATCAGAAGGACTCGGACTCCCTCCCGGATTACGAGGTTCTGGACCGGATCCTGCGTTGCTACGTCGAGGAAGACCTCGGACCCGCCGCTATCGTGAAGCTCGGTGAGGATCCCAAAGTGACAGCCGAAGTGATCGCCCTCGTGGACCGGGCCGAATACAAGCGCCGACAGTCACCACCTGGCCTGAAAATCACACCCAAGGGATTCGGACGAGACCGCAGGATGCCAATCACCAACCGCTACCGTCCGTGGAAAGCAGTTGATTGAAGCAGGCAGCGTTGTCGGGCTGAACCGATGCCGCCAGGCCGCTGCGCCCAGACCGGTCCTGAAGGTCAGCCCCCCCAACCGGACGCTCAGGCTGTTGAGTCTTCCTCGTTTGTCACCAGAAATGCGAGATCGAGGCCGTCGGGGGCATCCCTGATCGCCATTGTCAGCTGGGCAATCGCACAGATCCGCCCTTCGAAGTCCTTGACCTCTGCCCTCCAGACCCAGGTCATCCGACCGCGGTGGACAGCTACAGCCTCGACCTCGATGCCGCCACTGGAGACTGGCCTGAGCAGGTTCAGGGAGACATTCTGTCCCATCGCAATCCTGTTCTCTGGAACCACTGACTTTGCGGTCGCCATTGAGCAGAGACTCTCGACCAGACTGGCCATCACCCCCCCGTGCATGATCGCCATTGGCTGACGGTGGTTGTCCCGCATCCTGATACGGGCGCGGGCACAGTCCGGGTCATCGGAGAGATACTCAGTTCCGAGGAGTACATCGAACGGGGATTCCGGCAGTCTGACCTCTGGCATATGCCGCCAAGCATAAACCCCTAGGCTTGCTTCTGATGGCCTTGAACGAGGACAGCCGATCGTTGCTCCAGCTTATGCTGGCGCGGGGAAAGAGTTACGGCGACATCGCCGGACTACTCGGCGTGGACGAATCCGAGGTTCGCACCCGGGCCCGTTCTGCACTGACCGAAATCGCAGGATCCGATTGCGACGCCAGCCTTACTGACTATCTCCTCGGCCAGGCAGACCCGATCGGCCGCGCAGAGACGGCCCGCGCCCTTTCCGAGGATCCGGTTGCACGCGAGACTGCCAGCGATATTTCTGCGCAGCTGAGGCTGCTGGTTCCCGGGGCATCCCTGCCAGAGATTGGTTCCACGGCAATCTCTCCTTCCGGAGAGTCCCGGAAGCTGCGAGGGTCGTCGCGGCCTGGCGAGGATCTGGTGGGCTCAAAGGCTCGGGGATCTGCTCGCACCGGCCTGATGGCGGGTCTGAGCATGGCTCAACGGCGCCTGCTCGCCGTTCTCCTCCTAGCAGCCATCCTGATCGCCGTCGTTCTGCTCGTTGTTTCGCCGGGTGGCTCAGAGGGCGGCGGCGAGGGAGAGTCTGGCGAAGAACGACCGGCGGCAACCACTGCTGTTTTGAGTCCCGTTGAAGGCGAAAGCGGTAGCGGTGTCGTGAATTTCGGGTTCAGCGGAACTGAACTTGCTGCCCAGCTTCAGTTCAGCGACCTCCAACCAACCGAAAAGGGAAAGAGCTACGTCGTGTGGCTCTACGGGCCGGGAGGTTCGTTCCCTGTCAATCAGGCCAGAGTTGACGAGGCTGGAGCTATCGCCGGTCAGGTAGCCATCAACCAGGCCCTGATCTGCTTTATTGCTGGGGACCTCTTTCCCGAGATGCGGCTGTCCCGTGTCGACGACACCGAGATGCGAAACGCTCTGCAGCAGGCGCGGAACGCAGGCAGCAACGCCGAGCTTCCGGAATTCGTTGGCGAACCCGTTCTCGAGGGGCCGATTTCGATGCCACAGGAAGCCAAGGACGAGATCCTTCCCGTCTGTAACCGCTGAACATTCAGCGGCAACCGACCCTGGGCTAAGGAATGAGGCAGCCCGGGTTCATGATTCCGGCAGGATCCAGTCTCCCCTTCACCGCCTGAAGTACATCGATACCAAGGGGTCCAATCTCATCCGGCAGATAAGGGGTGTGGTCGCGACCAGTTGCGTGATGGTGGGAAAGGGTGCCGCCTGAGGCCTGGATCGCACCAGTTGCGGCAGCCTTGATTTTCTTCCAGGAAGCAACACCGCTTTCCTTGCCCGGCGAAGCGATGACCGTAAAGTAGAGCGAGGCGCCGTCACGGTACGCATG
>CAIZLN010000132.1 GCA_903933815.1 uncultured Solirubrobacterales bacterium | reverse complement strand
CGCAATGCGCGGTGACCTGTCCTCAATCCTTGATCACGTTGATCGGCTTTCGGAAATAGATATCGACGGGGTTGAGCCGACATCCCATGTCGTCCCGCTTGTGAACGTGCTCCGCGACGACCATCCCCGGTCTAGTCTCGACCGTGATCTCATCCTCTCCCAGGCCCCGGATCCTTCGGAAGGCGCTTTCCGCGTCCCTTCCCCTCAGGCCGAGGCCTGAACATGGCCGAGGGAGATCTGACAAAGCCGACGGCCGCGGCAACGGGTCTTCTGATCTCTTCGGGAGAGGTTTCGTCTGATGAGATCCTCGAAGCCTGGATAGAGCGCGCAGCCGGTGATGATCTGAACGCCTATCTGTGGCGGGCAACTGGCGAGCAGGCGCAAAATGGAGTTGAGGGATCAGGCAGCGGGCCCCTTGCCGGGGTGCCGGTGGCGATCAAGGACATCTTCTGCACACAAGGCGTGCCCACCACAGCTGCCTCGAAGATACTTCAGGGCTATCTGCCGCCCTACGATGCGACTGCGGTGAGCAGGCTCGCGAAAGCCGGGATGCCGATGCTCGGCAAGATGAACATGGACGAGTTTGCAATGGGCTCGTCAAACGAAAACTCCGCCTATGGTCCTGCCCTGAACCCGTGGGACAGGGGGCGCGTGCCGGGTGGGTCTTCTGGTGGCTCGGCTGCCGCGGTCGCCGGCGGACTCGCTCCCTGGGCTCTCGGCACAGATACAGGCGGGTCGATTCGCCAACCTGCGGCGCTCTGCGGGATTGTCGGGTTGAAGCCGACCTACGGCTCGATATCGAGATACGGGATGATCGCCTTCGCATCATCGCTGGATCAGTGTGGACCGATCACGCGCGATGTAACCGATGCCGCGCTTCTGCTCGGAGTACTTGAGGGCCGGGACGAAATGGACTCAACCTCGGTTGGAATTTCAGGGGGTATTTCGAGCCCCTCAGCCAGTGATCTATCCGGACTCGTCTTTGGGGTTCCGGTCGGCCTGCTGGGTGAGGGTGTGGAGCCAGGGGTCAGGGCCGTATTCGATGCCACGCTCGACAGGATCAGCTCCCTGGGGGGGAAGATCGAAGAGATCGACTTGCCTCACGCAGGTCACGGAATTTCTGCCTACTACGTTCTTGCGCCAGCCGAGGCCTCGACCAACCTCTCCCGCTACGACGGTGTCCGGTATGGCAGTCGAGCCCCCTCCAGCGGTCTGGTCGATATGTACGAACAGACCCGCTCCGCAGGCTTCGGGCCGGAGGTGAAGCGACGCATCATGCTGGGTACCTACGCCCTGTCCTCTGGCTACTACGACGCTTACTACGGCCGCGCCCAGCGAGTCAGAACGATGATCGTCCGCGACTTTGAGTCCGCCTTTGCTGACGTTGACTTCGTCGTTACGCCTACATCGCCTTCGGTTGCGTTCAGGCTCGGAGAGAAGACCGAGGACCCGTGGACCATGTATCTGAACGACCTTTTTACGGTGCCGATGTCGCTTGCCGGAATACCGGCGATCTCGATCCCGGCAGGACTTGCGCCACCAGCAGGTGGCGGCCCTGATCTCCCGGTCGGATTCCAGATCGCAGCCCCGGCATTCCGGGAGCAGAAGCTGTTGGAGGCCGCATTTGCCCTCGAGTCTGCAATCGGGTTTGACGGCTCACCCGCGAGGATCCCGTGATGAGCCAGGGCGCCTCATCCGGGGGCGGGACTGCGGGGGCGACGGCCGACGGATACGAAGCCGTGATCGGCCTCGAGATTCACGTTCAGCTCTCGACCGAGACCAAGATGTTCTGTGGCTGCCGGCTCTCATTCGGCGACGAACCAAACATCCACACCTGTCCGATCTGCCTGGGTCATCCCGGTGTGCTTCCCGTCCCGAACCGCCGCGCAATCGAGTTCGGGTTGCTGATCGCCGCTGCTCTCGACTGTGAAGTCGCACCGCGCTCGATCTTCCACCGAAAGAACTACTTCTACCCCGATAACCCCAAGGCCTACCAGATAAGTCAGTTCGACATTCCACTTGCTTCGGACGGTCGTCTCAATGAGGTGCGGATTCACCGGGCTCACCTCGAAGAGGATGCCGCCAAGATGATCCATGTCGGTACCAGCGGCAGGATCCAGGGCTCTGACGCATCGCTGGTCGACTTCAACAGGGCGGGCACACCATTAGTGGAGATCGTGACCGAGCCAGATCTAAGGAGCGGTGCCCAGGTCCGCGAGTGGGGGCAGCTGCTGAGGGCGACAATCAAGCAGCTCGGTGTGTCGGATGTGAACATGGAAGAGGGCAGTCTGCGCTGCGACGCCAACGTCTCGATTCGTCCGGTTGGATCATCGGAGCTCGGCACCAAGACCGAGATGAAGAACATGAACTCATTTCGCTACCTCGAGCGAGGGGTCGAGGCCGAGATCGAGCGCCAGAAGCAGCTTCTCTCTGCTGGCGGGAGAGTGGTTCAGGAGACCCTGCACTTTGACCCGTCCTCGGGTGAACTCCACTCCCTTCGCTCAAAGGAAGAGTCGCACGACTACAGGTATCTGCCGGAGCCCGACCTTGTCCCGCTTGCCCCTACTCCCGAAATGCTCGAAGCGGCAGCTGAGTCACTCCCGGAGCTGCCCGCGGCCCGTGCTTCCCGCTACCGCGATGAACTCGGTATCCCTGAGGCTGCCGCCCAGCTGCTTTCCTTCGAGACCGAGTGGGCTGATTTCTTTGAAGGTGTGCTCGCCCACGACGAGGGTGTAGAGCCCAGGGTGGTCGCGAACTGGGTCACTGGCGAGTTTGCCGCGGAATTGCGTCGTCAGGGCGATCAGGAACTCTCTCGCTCGAAGGTTTCGGCGGACAGCCTTGGCAGCCTGATCTCGATGGTCGCCGTCGGTCGCATCTCGCACGCATCGGGAAAGTCCGTACTCGAGTCAATGGTTGCGGAGGGGGCAGATCCCCGGCAGGTGGTCGAGGAGCAGGGACTTGAGCAGATATCTGACTCAGGGGAGCTGGAGAAGATCGTCAAATCAGCGATCGAGGCCAATCCCGGGCCGGCCGAACAGGTCCGCTCGGGGAATCAGAAGGCGATCGGAGCTCTGGTCGGGGCAGTTATGAAGGAAACCCGCGGGCGCGCTGACGGCGGCGAAGTGAACCGCCTCCTGAAAAAGCACCTTGATCTTTGACGGGAATGAGCGTTCAGCGCCGGGGTCTGGTCACTCTGAAATACCTTGATGCTGCTCCCTGACTGATCTTTCCGGTCTGGTCTGCGGCGCGGACGCGAAAGATGTGACGGCCGCTGCGAAGCCGCCGGAATGTGGTGGGGCTGTCGCAGTTGACGAATGAACGTTGATTCAGCCGGCACCGAAAGCGAATCGGAGTGCTTCCACTGCCCCGGAAACGAAATGTTGCTGTCGATCTGGAGATCCTGCCACGCGGGCCTGAATCGATCGCGACTGTCGGGGAAAGTGATCCACCGACCGCCGGAAATGTGTAGATGCTTCTCGCCTGGTCGCCGAAATAGGGCCCGAAGGTCAGGCCGCACAGGCTCGGCGTACTTTCGCAGTATCCGTAGCTGACGACAGAGTTGAGGTAGCCCCCGGAGGTGATCCATCCACCACCACTTGATCCGCCCCTCATGTCGCAGGGGCCGGCAGCGATCGGAGGGGGACTCCCCTTGGTGCTGTCACGGCCTCGAGTCTCCGAGCTGCAGCCGACCATGGTTTCGCCGTCGTAGGGCGGGTCTGGCTCCACCGGGTAGCCGTAGATGTTGAACTGGCGCCCCTCCGGGTTCAGGTTGAAGGCAATACGACGGGCGCCGAGGGTGTCCTGGATGCGGTCCTCAAGGACCACGACCCCGATGTCGTGACTGAGAGCGCCGCTGGCCACGTAGCTGCTGCTGGTGAAGACTGCGGTTGCAGGCCAGGCCCCCAGGGGCGACTGGTCCGGCCCGGCACCTTTGTAGGCGGGGATGAAGATCAGCTGGTCAACGTACCTGCCGCTCTCGACGTCGTAGACGCAGTGCCCGGCAGTAAAGAGGACGTTCCGGCCAGCTGAGCTGACGACCGTACCGGAGCACTGGAACTCGTCTGCTCCAAGCCGGAAAAAGATCTTGCCATTGGTCCGTAGCGGGTACTCCTCGGTGTCGGTCGGCAGAAATGCACCTTCTGCGGCCGAGTTTTGGGCGGCCCCGGGAGTCGGGAGATCGAATAACGCACCTGCGGCAGGCTCGGGCTGCATCGGCTCGGCTGAGAGAAAATCGGACTTCTCCCATGAAGCGGCAGTCACTTCAGGACGGGTCCTGAGCTCATGCCAGACAACGTCCGTCCCTCTGGAAAGCGACGAACCGGGGTCGCTGGAGATGCCAGAGCCACCGGCAGGATCCGCAGCAGGGAGGGCCAGCAAGGCCAATGTGAGAAGACCAAAACATGCCAGCGCCGGAAATCTCACCACTCGATCTTTCGACACCCTGCCAGGTAGCCCCATCGATCCATCCTAGAGGACGTCAAAAACGGTTCCCGACGGGGACCACGGCCCCCGGGATGCTTTCGTGGCTCCTTGTGACGGGGCATATACTCGCCCAATGGCCTGGAATGTAGTCATTGCCGGCGGAGGATTTGCTGGTTCAACCGTTGCCCGCAAGCTTGAGGGCCTTCTGCCCAGGCAGTCGGCCCGGCTGGTTCTGGTCAATGACGTCAACTTCATGCTTTACACGCCATTTCTGCCGGAAGCTGCTGCCGGCACCCTGGAGCCGCGACATGTTGTGACACCGCTGCGCGACATTATCCACCGGGCGAATCTCCGCCTGGGAGCTGTCGACTCGCACGATCCGGATGCCCGCACAGTCGGTATCAGGAGTCATTCCGGCGAGACCGAAACCGTTCCATACGACCATCTCGTACTGGCGCCCGGGTCCATCTCCAGATTCCTTCCCGTACCAGGCCTCAGCGAGCACGCAGTCGGTTTCAAGAGCCTTGCTGACGCGATCTACCTCAGAAACCATGTGATCGAATCCCTGGAGATGGCCAATGCCACCGCAGACGAGACGCTGCGCGATCAGCTGCTCACCTATGTCTTCGTCGGAGGAGGCTACGCCGGTCTTGAGGCGCTCGCCGAACTGCAGGATTTTGCCGCAGACGCGATGAGCGACTACCCTCGGGCGAGGCTCCATGGAATGCGCTGGATCCTGGTCGAGGCAGCAGGCCGGGTCATGCCTGAAATCGATGTCGACCTTGCTGAATATGCGCTCCGCGAGCTGCGTGGGCGGGGAATTGACGTCCGACTCAACACCACGCTCACGGGTGTCACCGCGACATCGGTAGAGCTCTCGACCGGGGAGGTTCTGCCTGCGCGCACCGTCGTATGGACCGCCGGCGTGGCTGCGCATCCCAGCCTCAAGCGGCTGAGCGTGCCTCTGGACGATTTTGGACGGGTCAAGGTTGACTCCTCACTCAGAGTGGAGGGAATGGACGGAGTCTGGGCGCTCGGAGATGCGGCGGCGGTTCCGAATCCGAACGGAGGTCTATGTCCTCCGACAGCACAGCATGCGGTCCGCCAGGCACCGGTGGTGGCTGCGAACATCGCAGCCGAGTTTGGAATAGGGCAGTCGAGGACTTTCGATTACAGCGACACTGCCTCGTTCGTAAACCTCGGGCGTTACAAGGCGGTGGGGAAGGTGGGGGACCGTACATTTCGAGGCTTCCCGGCCTGGTGGATGGCCCGGACCTACCACATGAGCCAGATCCCGGGCCTCCCCAGAAAGATCCGTGCAGTGATCGACTGGACCGCCAGCCTTCCGTTTCGCCGCGACCTTTCCGAAGTTGGTTCGATCGGCCGCCCCGGCGTTCTCAGCCCCGAGAAGTACGAGCAGGGTGGGTCCCACCGTCCGGTGGAGTGACCGGTGGGTTACGAGTGGGCCATCATCGCGGTCGCCTTTGGCGTGGCCACAGGTCTGGTGGGGCGGTCGAAGGGCGGTTCCTTTCTTCTCTGGTTTGTGATCGGAACGGTACTGCCCGGCTTTGGACTTGCCGCAGCCTTTCTGACCCGTAACGAGCAGCGCGAACCGGAGCGGCAGTGCCCCGAGTGCGGGAACACGGTCAAGCTTTACGTCCAGATATGCCCGCGCTGCGGCGCCGAGCTCTACCTCCCCGAGCCGTCTGAAGTAAAGATGCCGGCCCCGAAGAAGCGCCTGGGCGAACAGGACTGATCGGGGCGCGCCCGGGCTCAGCGAAGCCAGGTACGCATGATCGCGTTGGCGAAGCCGACGCCGTAACGGAAAACAGCAGGTTTCTTGGAGTGGCCGTGAAGGCGCTGTTCGACTGTGACCGGGACCTCTTTGGCGGGGATGCCCCGTTTGATTGCCTCAATCATGAACTCGGATGTGTGGAACTGTTCCTGTCTCAGTACCAACTGGGGCAGGACTGTGGTTCGAACCGCCCGATACCCGTTGGAGCAGTCAGTCACATGCGTCCTTGTAATCAGGGAAACCATCCGGTTGAAGAAGACGATGCCCAGTTCCCGGGCAAAGTGATTCTTGTCGGCGTGTCCGAGCACCCGCGATCCGT
>CAIZLN010000131.1 GCA_903933815.1 uncultured Solirubrobacterales bacterium | reverse complement strand
TGCTCGTCGCAGACCAGTCCGGTGATCCGCTGGGCGATCTCGAGCTTGCGCTCGGCCGTCTTGGCCATGCCGACTTCATCGATCGTCAGCGCGATCAGCGCGGCTCCGTGGGCCTTCGCGATCGGGACGACCGTGTCGAGCTTGTCGCGGCCGGCTTCGAGGTTGACCGAGTTGACGATCGCCCTGCCGGGGATCTGCTCCAGCGCGGCCTGGATCACCTCAGGCTCGGTCGAGTCGACCTGGATTGGAGCCGGCTGGGTCAGTGAGATCCGCTTGACCACTTCCCGCATCTGCTCGTCTTCGTCGGGGCGCTCGACCAGTGCCACGCAGACGTCGAGCAGGTGCGCGCCGCCGGTGACCTGGTCCTCAGCGACCTGGTTGAGGGAGTCGTAGTCATCGGCCAGCAGCAGTTCCTTGGCCCGGCGCGAACCCTGGGAGTTGACCCGCTCACCGACCAGGGTAGGCCGCGGCTCCTGGACCAGCTGGGTCGCGGTCATCATCGAGGAGACCAGGATCTCGCCAGCGGCCGGCCGCGGACTGGGCTTCAGGTCCTTGACCCGCTCGGCGATCGCCTCGATGTGTTCGGTGGTCGTGCCGCAGCAGCCGCCGACCACACCGACGCCGTGCTTTTCGACGAACTCTCCGAGGGCCTCGGCCAGCGGCCCGGGCTTCTCGGGGAAGATCGTTTCGCCCTCGGGGCCCTGCAGCGGCAGGCCTGCATTCGGCATGCAGTGCACCGGTACGGTCGAGTGTTCACCGAGGTAACGGATCGCGCCACGCATGTCTTCCGGACCGGTTGAGCAGTTGAGTCCGAGCACGTCGACCCGCAGAGCCTCGAGCGTGGTCAGCATCGCCGAGATGTCGGTTCCGAGGAGCATCTTGCCTCCGTTCGGCAGCAGCGAAACGGATACCTGAATCGGCACTGAGCGACCGACCTGCTCGAATGCAGCCCGTGCGCCGAAAATGGCGGCCTTGGCTTCGAGGATGTCCTGGACGGTCTCGATCATGATCAGGTCGATGCCACCGCTGACAAGCGCGGCCGCCTGCTCGGTGAATACGGTCACCAGTTCCGGGAAGCGGATCCGGCCCAGGGTGGGGTCGTCGGACGCCGGCAGGTAGCCGGTCGGGCCGATTGAGCCGGCCACGAATCGCTCCGGACCGGCCGCACGGCGCGCGATCTCGGCTGCCTTGCGGTTGATCTCGACTGTGTGCTCGTCCAGGCCCCATTCCTCGAGCTTGATCCGGGAGGCCTGGAAGGAATCGGTTTCGACCACTTCGGCGCCGGCGTCGAGCATCGAGTTGTGGAGTCCTTCGATCACGTCGGGGCGGTTCAGGACCAGGGCTTCGTGGCACTTGCCGGGCAGCCCTCCGTAGTCCTCCTGGGTGAGGTCGAACTCTTCCAGCGTCGCTCCGAGACCACCGTCGAATACGACGATGTGGTCGGCGATCGCTTCCAGATAGCTACGTTCAGGCACCCTCTTAGGCTACCGGGGCGGCGGTCCCCGGACGCGGGGCTCGGCCTGATCGCGACCCGGCCGTCATCAGCGGTTCAAGGGGCAACCGAAGCAGAGACCACCACCCGCAGCCCGATAGGCCAGGCAACAGGTGGTCCTGAGGTGCTGTTCGCTGCCACGGCTGTCGATGCCCGTATTCAGGGGGATCGCCATCGGCCCGGGTCCCCCCAGCATCTCAGCGGCCAGTTCACGGGCGAACCCGGGGTCATCGAACGCCCGGCCGGACCAGACAAGTGACTGGGCCGTGCGATCGGCGGCTGCCAACCACAAGGTTTTCTCCTGTCTCAGCCGGTGCCGGGCCATCCATGACACCAGCGGCTCGACCAGCGCTTCCAAACCATCGCGAAACTCCCGTGCGAGGTCCTGCCAGCTCTCGACCCGTGAGATGCCATGCCCGTGGCTGACCGGATCCGCATTCAGAGCGATCATGTTTTCAGAGATGATGGCGGTGCCGACGATCAGGCCTCTCCCTGAAGTCATCAGCAGGTTCTTCCGATCAAGATCGGGCAGTCGGCGTTCGGCGACGATGAAGGAAACTCCGAGGTCGGCGATGGCGCGTGCGTAGCTCTCAAACAGCCACTCCGCCCTGATGTGATCGGCGGGCACCCCGTACATCCCCCGGATCCGGCTCAGCAGGACGGCCGGCGCACCCTCGGTGGAGAGCAGCTCTTCGACGGAGAACCATCCTTCACCCGGGCCGGACCGCCTTTCGAGCGTGAGTCCGATGCCGTCAGGTCGAGCCCGGGCGATCCGCTCAATGCTCGAGTTGATCGCGGCCGGACGGCTCAATGTGCCGGTTCAGGGTCGTCTGCGCGCACTCCTGAACCGTAGGGCTTCGGGCCGGCCGGGGCCAGCAGAGGGCTGGGGTTTAGACTTGAGAGCCGTTTTGGTAATCGAAGAATTCCTATTCTCAATCTCGGAGGCGCTGCTTTGGCCGGTGCTGGTCGCGGCGATCCTCGGACTCGCCTGGGCGATCGTCGAGACCGGCATCCTGATCGCTGAGCTCTGGCGCCGCCGCTGGCGCTCAATGGCGACCCTGGAGGCTTCGGTCGAGCGCGCTGCTGCCGACATCGCTGTCGGTGACGACTTTGGGGCCATGTCGAACCTCTCGCTGGTCTCCTGGAACCGTCCCATGCAGGAGACGATGGAGGCGATCGTCTCCCAGCGGCGGCTGCCGGATGCCGAGAACCGGATCGCCAAGCGCATGGCCGACTACGACTACCGCTCGCTCAAGCGGCTGGAGCGAACCAGGATCCTGGTCAGGATGGGCCCGGCGCTCGGTCTGATGGGCACCCTGATCCCGCTGTCGCCGGCGCTGGCGGGGCTGGCCGACGGTAACGTCACCGAGCTGACCGACAACCTGCGCGTGGCCTTCGGCGTCACCGTGGTTGGCCTGCTTACCGGCGCGATCGCCTTCTCGGTCTCGCTGATCCGGGATCGCGTTTACGCCCAGGACTTCTCTGACGTCGAGTACGCGGCCGCGACCCTTGCGCCGGATCGCCAGATCTCCGGCCTCACTCCTTCCACGACCGAGCACGGCGGCAGCACCGTCGTTGCGATGGGCAACCCGTGAAGCCGCTTGGAGGCAAAGTCACGGCGAGGGCCCGCAGCCGCGAGGACCGCGCCGGCGACCCGTTGGACGGGCTGGTCAACCTGTTCGACATCGGCATCGTTCTCTCGGTTGCCTTCCTGCTCGCCGCACTCTCTTCGCTCGACCTGACCTCCGTGATCACCGAGCGCAATCAGTCGCTCGAGCAGAAGGTCGAGGTCCCGGCAGACTCGGTCCTGAGCGACCCGGGCGACCAGGTCGAGACGATCGAGATCCAGCCCGGCCAGGAAGTCGTCGGACGGGGCGAGCCGGTCGGCACGCTCTACCGGCTCGAAGACGGCCGCACGATCGTGGTCAAACCCGGTGCGACGGGCGCGAACGGCCCCGCTCAGACCCCTTAGAGCCCAAGGCGCCGCTTGATTCCGCGGGCGTTGATCATCTGGGTCAGTTTCTCGACCGACCGGCGTCGCTCGGGGGTGTAGGGGTACCAGAATGGCTCGGGGAGGATCTGCGTGCGCGCGGTGACTATCGCCTCGGAACGGCAGTACTTGCGGATACCGGTCTTGCCGTTGCGGTAACCGATGCCGGAATCCTTCCAGCCACCCATCGGCACGCCGGGCACCATCGCGTTTGAGAGCACGTCGTTGACATTGACCCCGCCACACTCGATCCGCCGAGCGATCTGCTCGGCTTTGCGTTTCGGGCCGAACACGGTCGCCGACAGCCCGTAACGGGTGTCGTTGGCAAGATAGACGGCTTCGTCGGCATCCTTGACCTTCATCACCCCGACCACCGGACCGAAGGTTTCGTCGCGCATCACCCGCATTGAGTGGTCGACATCGACCAGCACGGTCGGCTGGTAGTAGTCGCCCGGCCCTTCGACATGGCGGCCGCCGACCAGCGCCCTTGCTCCGTGCTCGATCGCCTCAGAGACCTGGCCGGCGACGATCGCCGTCTGGTTGGGCGAGGTCATCGCTCCGACATCAGACCCGACTTCCGGCCCGTCGGGTCCCTGATTGAGAGCC
>CAIZLN010000130.1 GCA_903933815.1 uncultured Solirubrobacterales bacterium | reverse complement strand
TCGCATCCGAGCGTGAAGCTCCGCTCGTTTGACTCGAGGATCGTCCCTGTGAAGTTTCTGCGGCCCTCCAGGGGCTCGATCGTGCGAACCTTGGCCCGGCGCCCCTGGAAACGGGCGTAGTGAGCTGGCTTGGTGAGCGGACGATGGGGTCCGGGAGAGGAAACTTCCAGGGTGTGCTCCTCGAGTAGTTCGCCCAGCCCGCTGGTGACCTTCTGGCAAATCTCAAGGTTGACTCCCTCGGGGTGATCAACATAGATCCGCAGAGCATCCCCACCGGCACTCTCGACGGCGAGGAACTCGACTTCAGGGTCTATTTCTGCGATGCGGTTTTCGATCTCTTCAGGACTCGTTTTCATAGTTACGGGCTCCCAAGGGCCAAAAAAAAGTGGGCAAGGCCCACTTCGGGAACTTCCAAGGATGACGCAGGTGCAAGTATAGCCTCCTGCGCCCGATCTGCGGGGAAGGTCAAACCTCAATCAGAACGGTGACCGGACCATCCCCGACCATCGCGACCTTCATGTCGGCACCGAAAACGCCTCGCCGGGCATTGATCTTCTCGCAGACCAGCCGGTAAAGCGGCTCTGCGACCTCGGGGGCCGCAGCCGCGACAAAGCCTGGTCGGTTTCCCTTTGATGTATCGCCACAGAGCGTGAACTGGCTGACGCACAGAATCTCGCGCTCTCCCAGATTCTCGGACATCCTCCCATTCGAGTCCGGGAAGACCCTCAACCCGATCAGCTTCCTTGACATACGTTCGACCTCCGCCATGCCGTCATCCTTCGCTACTCCGAGCAAAACGAGCAGACCGGGACCGATTTCCGAGACGGTCGCCCCCTCCACCCGGACTGCGGCAGAGCTGACCCGCTGGACGACAGCCTTCATCTGCTCTTTTTCAGGTGGATCAGCCTGGCGGAGTCAAGGATCCTGTCGGCAACTTCATGCTTGCCGGCAATCTCCACCTCCACGGTTTCGGAGCTGGAAATAATGGTTACGGCGTTGACGCTCGAATCGAAGCCGATCCGGGGGTCCGACACATCGTTCATGACGATCATGTCCACCCCCTTCCGGGCCATCTTTTCCCTGGCGCGCGCCTCAGCGTCGCCCCCATGCTCGGCGGCGAATCCGACAAGAGTCTGACCAGCGGCGGCTCTGTTGGAGAGGGTGGCGAGAATGTCCTCGGTCGCCTCAAGGCGCAACTCAAGAAAGTCATCAGTGCGCTTGAGCTTCCCACTCGACACCTGCACCGGCCGGAAATCCGCTGGTGCAGCAGCCATGACCAGAACATCGGAGCCGGCAATGTGGTCCTCACATGCCACGGCCAGCTCAGACGTGGTCTCCACATCGTGTCTCGTCACACCCGCTGGCGTCGCCATGTTCACGTTTGCTGCGATGAGGATCACCTCGGCGCCCCGGGCCTGCGCCCGTTCGGCGACGGCGAAGCCCATGCGCCCACTTGAACGATTGCCAACGAACCTGACCGGATCGATCGGCTCCCGGGTTCCCCCCGCAGTTACCAGCAGCCGAAAACCGGAGAGATCCCCGTTGAGAGCGCTCTCTACCCGGCGCAGCAACTCGGCTGGCTCAGGAAGGCGCCCGATCCCGTACTCACCCTTTGAAGCGAGACTGCCTGATCCGGGCTCGATCACATCCACCCCGCGCTCGCTCAGGACCTCCAGATTCCGGGTTGTTGCGGGATCGAGATACATCCGCTCGTTCATCGCCGGTGCCACCAGACGGGGAGCCTCACAGGCAAGAAAGGATGTGGTCAGCATCGAGTCCGCCTGACCGCCAGCCAGCTTGGCTACCGTATTCGCCGAAGCCGGTGCAACAAGAAAGACATCGGCTGACTCAACCAATGCCAGATGACCGATCGGTTCATGTCCGGGGAGCTGCTCGCCGGGGAAGCTGCCTCGCAGAGGGTCCTTCTCAAACTCCGAGGTCAAAACCGGGGATCCGAGGATTCCCTCGAAGGTCTCAGCTCCGATGAAACGACGCGAAGACGCAGTCATCAAAACCCGCACCGTGTGCCCGGCAGCGACGGCCAGCCGGACAAATTCAACCGCCTTGTAGGCCGCGATCCCCCCGCTGACGCCGAGCAGGATCTTGGACATGAATTTCCCCGGTCAGTCCGTTATCAGGAGCGGTATTCGTACTTCAGCTTGCCTGCGGCGAGCTCCTCAAGCGCGAGGGTAAGCGAGCCCTTGCCTGGGACAGCGGGGACCATCGGCGGAGGATAATCACCGTAACCGCCCTCCTGGAGGCTCTGGAAATAACTGTTGATCTGCCTTGCCCTGCGGGCGGCGACGACGACCGAGGCATAGGAAGAGTCGGCGTGGTCAAGAAGATGGTCTACACGAGGCTTGATCATTGTCATAACTATGAGTCTGACAGCTTGCTGCGCACAATGGTCTCCAGCTCGGCTGCAGCGGTGTCGAGGTCGTCGTTTACGACCTGATGCGGGAACTCGCCCTGAGCTGCGAGTTCCTCCTCGGCAACCTTGAGTCGGGCCTCAATTGCGGACGGTTCATCGGTTCCCCGGGACTCGAGCCGTCGACGAAGCGAGGCGAGCTCGGGCGGGGCGATGAAAACCTGAACCGCACCGGGCATCGTCGTCCGGATCTGCCGGGCGCCCTGAAGTTCTATCTCGAGGACCACGGGGTGGCCCTCCACCAGTCGGCGTTCAACTTCCGAGCGCAGCGTCCCGTAACGGTTGTTGCTGTAGCGGGCGTGTTCGAGAAACTCACCGGCCTCCACTCTCCGCTCAAAGTCTTCCGGGGACAGGAAGTGGTACTCGACCCCGTTGGACTCACCCTGACGAGGTGACCGGGTCGTGGCAGAGACCGAGAGCTCGATCTCAGGGACCTCTTTGCGCAACCGGGCAATGAGGCTGCCCTTGCCGACCCCTGAGGGGCCTGTGATTACAAAGACTTTCGATTTCCGGGCAGACACTGGAGCGCCAGACTAGTCCATCCCGAGGACCACAAACCGGACCCGCGAAGACTGCGGCATCAGCCGCGGAGCAGACCGACCATTTCCTTGCGCTGGCGCTCGGAAAGGCCGCCCACGGTTTTGGCTGGCGACACCCGGCACTGGTTGAGGACACGGTTTGCCTTCACCCGGCCGTACTTCGGCACCGCCAGCAGAAGGTCAAAGACTTTCGCCGTGAGGATGTACTCGGGGGGAGATTCCAGCAGATCCAGAATGCTTGTCCGGCCGGCCTTCAGGTCCTTCTTCAGCTTTGCCCTGGCTGTCCGGATGTTGTTGGCACGCTTGAGCGCATCCATCCGCTGGTCGAGAGACCTCTCCGGCGTTTCCGGGCTCTTGGAGATGGTCTGCGGGGGCAAGGACATTGAGGCGGCGAGTATAGCCATCATGCCGCCGCCTGCCCGGCCGATACGGTCAAATTCGGCAAATTGACCTCGACCTCAAGTCAAGGTTGATGCCTGAGCCTCTGCCAGAGAGGCGAACCCGCGCTGCTCGAGTGCGGCGGAAAGACCGCGATGAACCGCGTTCCCGGCGGCCGGGTCGCGGAAGCTCTCGGTACCGACAGCGACCACCTGAGCCCCCGCGAGTATGAAATCCAGTGCGCTTTCTCCGTCGACGATCCCGCCCATCCCGACAACGGGAATGTCCACGGCGGCAGCAACCGCCCGGACCTGGGCGAGGGCTATCGGTCGCACGGCAGGCCCGGAGAGACCACCTGCGCCGGCGCCCAGCCAGGGCCTGACCTGGTTTGGGTCAATCGCGGCCGCCTTCACCGTGTTTATGAGCGAAACACCGTCAGCTCCCCCGGATTCTGCTGCTTTTGCCACCGATTCGGGGCCGGCGACGTTCGGGGTCAGCTTGACGATCAGGGGAAGAGAGGTCAGCGGCCGCAGGGCCTTCATCAGGGCTTCAGTTTCAGACGGCTGCTCCCCAACGATGAGTCCGGAGTGGACGTTCGGACAGGACACGTTCAGTTCGATCCCGGCCACTCCGCTCACGGCCGCCACCGACTCGACAAGGATCGCAAACTGCTCGGCGCTGTCCGCCATGACCGAGACGATCAAGGGAACCGGGAGCTTGACCAATTCAAGAAGATCACCTTCTACGAACCCGTCGAGGCCCGGATTGGGCAGCCCGATGGAGTTGATCATCCCCGAGGGTGCCTCCCAGAGCCGGTGCGGTGGATTGCCCGCCCGTGGGGCGACCGTAATTGTCTTCGAGACGAAGGCGGAGAACGGGAAATCCCTGTCCAGCGCGGGTCCGAAAGCGCGTCGCGCGGCAAGCACGTCGAAGGTCCCTGAACCGTTGAGGACCGGCCCCTCAAGCTCAATCCCGCAGAAATCGGTACGAAGATCCATTCAGACCTCCCCCGCCATGGCAGTCGAGATCTCATCGCCCCGCACTACCGGCCCATCGACGCAGAGTCGAAGGTAACCGCCCTCTGCCCTTGGAACCGCACAGCCGAAGCAGGCACCGAAACCACACGCCATCGGTGATTCAAGTGCCAGCTCTACGGGGACGCTGTGGTGGGAGCACATCTTTCGTACGGCCTCCAGCATGGCCGGTGGACCGCAGGCATAAACGACCGCTCCGCTTGGATCATCTCCCTCGAGGATCACTGACAGCAGATCGGTGACATAACCACGATGACCGCTGCTGCCGTCCTCGAAGGCGAGTCGGGTTTCCTCGCAGCCGAAAAGGGTGTCGACCGCCCCGGAGTGTTCGCGGTCGCGAAAGCCGAGCAGGGTCCGGGTCGGGACGCCACGACTGACCAGATGCCTCCGGAGGACCGCCATAGGCGCTATCCCTATTCCGCCGCCCACCAATACGGCACCCACGGACCCCGGCAGAATCGCATTCGGCAGGGAGAAGGGCCGGCCGAAAGGGCCGGCGATCATGCATCGGTCTCCCCCCTTGAGCTCATTCAGCCTTGCCGTGCCCGGTCCGATCACATCGATCAGGAACTCAAGCCGCAGATTTCCGGGATCCCCGCTTGTGCGAGCCACCGAAATTGCCCGGGGCAGGAACGGACGCCCTGAGGTCGCGAGCCAATCAGGTCCCTCGGTGAGCATGTAGAACTGACCCGGAGCCGGAACGGGGCCCTCGTCGTCAATAAGCGTGAAGAGTCTGTAGCCACCGTCATCCGCAAATGATGCAACGTTGCAGGACCGGCGGCCGAACGGCGCCAGGGGACGCTCAGCGGGCATGCAGTTCCTGAAGCGAGAAGACTTCCCCGGGGCCTTTCTGGCGGGCGATTATCGCCCGAACGGCAGCTGATGCCCCGGTCATGGTGGTCAGGCTGGGAATTCCATGGCGAATCGCGGCCGAGCGAATTTCATAACCGTCAGCCCGAGCCCCGGAGCCGGTAGGAGTGTTGATCACCAGGTCGCACCGCCCGTCGGCAATCAGTTCAACCACGTGAGGAGACCCTTCCGCGATCTTGTTGATCGTCTCAACCGGTACTCCCATGCGGGATATCGCCTGAGCGGTGCCGCCGGTAGATACGACCTTGAACCCGAGGTCGTGAAACCGGGCGGCGAGCTGGGTCGCGGCCGGCTTGTCGGTGTCAGTGACCGAGATGAAGACTGTGCCTTCATCGGGAAGGGCGACTCCAGCCGCAGCCTGAGCCTTGCCGAATGCGGTCGGGAAATCGGGGCCGATGCCGATCACCTCACCGGTCGACTTCATCTCCGGACCAAGCACGGAATCGCTGCCCTGGAATCGGGAGAACGGCAGGACCGCCTCCTTGACGCTGACATGAGTGCTGTTGTTCTCCGGCAGTTCGAGGTCGGCCAGCTTCTCCCCCAGCATGACCCGGGTGGCCAGTTTCGCCACGGGAGCGCCGATCGCCTTTGAGACGAACGGGACGGTCCGCGAAGCCCGGGGGTTCGCCTCGATCACGTAGAGCCCGCCGTCGGCGATCGCAAACTGGATGTTGATCAGACCGATGACTCCGAGCTCAAGGGCGATCGCGGCGCTCGCATCCCGGATCTCCTCCAGCATCTCCTGGCCAATGCTCATCGGCGGAATCACACAGGCCGAGTCACCCGAATGAACTCCGGCCTCCTCGACATGCTGCATGATGCCGGCGACCTTGACCTCTTCACCGTCGCAGAGGGCGTCAACGTCGACTTCGATCGCGTTCTCAAGGAAACGGTCGAGCAGCAGCGGGTGCTCCGGTGACGCCTGGACGTGCTCCTTCAGGTAGGTGTCGAGGTCTTCGCCCGAGTAACAGATCTCCATGGCCCGGCCACCGAGCACGAAGGAGGGCCTGACCAGCAGTGGATAACCGACCCGGGCGGCAACCTCGAGTGCTTCATCGGCTGACATTGCGCTGCCGTAGGGAGGCGGCTTGATCCCGAGCCGGTCGATCAGGGCGCCGAACTTGCCCCGGTCCTCCGCGGCGTCGATCGCCTCGACCGGCGTGCCCAGCAGCGGGATGCCGGCATCCTTGAGGCCCTGGGCCAGCTTCAACGGGGTCTGACCACCGAACTGGACAATCACCCCTTCCGGCTTTTCCAGCTCACACACGGCCAGAACATGCTCCAGCGTCAGGGGCTCGAAATACAGTCGATCCGAAGTGTCGTAGTCGGTCGAGACGGTCTCGGGATTACAGTTGATCATTACGGCATCACGACCGCAGTCGCGCACGGTCATCGCAGCGTGCACGCAGCAGTAGTCGAACTCGATGCCTTGTCCGATCCGGTTGGGTCCGGCACCCAGAATCACGACTGAAGGCCGATCTCCTCTGCGGACCTCCGACGGGGAGCCGGGCGCCTCGTACGACGAGTAATAGTAAGGCGTGCGTGCCTCGAACTCGGCCGCACAGGTATCGACCGAGTTGTAGACCAGTTCCTTGCCCTCGCTCCCGTCCCCGTCAAGCGCGAGCGATGCCAGCTCGCGCAGGAACCATGGATCGATGTGGGTCCGGCTGTGGATCTCCTCGACCTTGATACCACGGGCGAGCCCCGCCATGATCAGGTCGATCCGCTCCGGAGTAGGGACCTCGATCTCCTTCAGAAGGTCAGCATCGGAGTCGGGTATGGGAGTAATGGCATCGAGCTCACGTGAGGCCAGCGCCTTGCTGAACGACTGCCGAAATGTCCGTCCGATTGCCATGACCTCTCCCACGCTCTGCATGTAGGTGGAGAGCCGATGCTCAGCGCCGGGAAACTTCTCGAATGCGAAACGGGGAATCTTCGTAACTACGTAGTCGATGGTCGGTTCGAATGCAGCCGGAGTCGCCCGGGTTATGTCATTGGGAATCTCCTCGAGGGCGTAACCGACGGCGAGCTTGGCGGCCATCTTGGCGATCGGAAAACCGGTTGCCTTCGAGGCGAGTGCCGAAGACCGGGAAACCCGCGGGTTCATCTCGATCACCGCAATCTCGCCATCGGCCGGATTGACTGCGAACTGGACGTTCGACCCGCCGGTTTCAACCCCGACCACACGGATCACCTTGATCGCAATGTCGCGCAGTGACTGATAAACCGGATCGGTCAGCGACTGGGCCGGGGCAATCGTGATCGAGTCACCGGTGTGGACCCCCATCGGATCGAGATTCTCGATCGAACAGATGATCACCACGTTGTCTTTGTGGTCCCGCATGACCTCCAGTTCAAACTCGCCCCAGCCAATGACCGACTCTTCAACCAGTACCTGGCCGATAGGACTCGCAGCCACACCCTTGGCAACTATCGAAATCAGCTCGTCCCGGGTCTCGGCAATGCCGCCGCCCTGACCGCCCATGGTGAAAGCCGGGCGGATGATGGCTGGCAGGGTCGCCTCGCCGGAGTCAAGTACTTCAAGTGCCGCTTCGACGCTCTCGACCGTGACAGACCAGGGTATCCGGATCCCGGCCTCGTTCATGACCTGTCGAAAAACTTCTCGATCCTCGGCCCGGATAATCGCCTCACGGTTGGCACCGATCAGCTCCACGCCAAACTTTTCCAGAGTGCCGTCAGCCGAGAGGTCCATTGCCAGGTTCAGAGCCGTCTGGCCTCCGAGAGTGGGTAGCAGCGCGTCCGGCCGCTCCTTTTCGATAATCGCCGCCACCGGGCCTGGCAACAGTGGTTCGACGTAAGTCCGGGTGGCGAACTCGGGATCGGTCATGATCGTCGCCGGGTTCGAGTTGACCAGCACGACTTCGTAGCCTTCCTCGAGCAGAACCTTGCAGGCCTGTACTCCTGAGTAGTCGAACTCGGCTGCCTGCCCGATCACGATCGGACCGGATCCGATCAGCATGATCTTGTGGATGTCATCACGGCGGGGCATCAGCCGACCAGCTCCAGGAAGCGGTCGAACAGGTGCCGCGAGTCACGGGGACCGGGTCCTGCTTCCGGGTGGTGCTGGACCGTCATCGCGTTGGCGTCGGGAAGCCGCAGACCCTCGACAGTGCGGTCATAGAGGTTGATGTGAGAAAGGACGGCCTCACCGAATCCGGTCTGCCAGCGGACAGGATCGTCGCCTTCGATGGTGTGAGCACCATCCGGACCGACCACGGCAAAACCGTGGTTTTGCGAAGTGATCTCGATCACTCCGGTCTCCAGGTCCTTCACCGGGTGGTTGGAGCCGCGGTGTCCGAACGGCAGCTTGAAGGTCTCGAGTCCCACGGCACGGCACAGCAGCTGGTGACCCAGACATATCCCGACCATGGGCTTCTTGCCAACCAGCTCCCGTACCGTCTCGACGACACCGGCCACGGCAGCGGGATCGCCGGGGCCGTTGGCGAGGAAGATAAGGTCGGGAGCGCGCCCGAGGACCTCTTCCGGGCCGGAGCTGCTCGGCAACAGGGTCACCCGGCAGCCGCGCTCCCTCAACTGGTCAGTGATGCTCGATTTGATCCCGGTGTCCAGAGCCACGACATGAGGGCCGTCGCCCTCGAACTCGATCGGGCTGTCCGGGCTGACCAGGCTGGCGAAGTCCGAGCCGGCCATCGTCGGCTCTGTCGCAATCATCGCCGCAGCATCTGCCTGACTGGTGGCGGAAGACATGATGGATCCCCTCATCGCGCCCTTGGCGCGGATGTGGCGAACAAGGGCACGGGTGTTCACCCCGGTGATTGCCAGGACGCCACTGCTGGAGAGCCAGTCGAGCCAGCCGGAGTCAGCCGTAGCTGCGTCGGTGCCGTTACGGGCGTCACGCATGATCACTCCCCGGGCGTGAGCACGGGTCGATTCCATCGCGTCGTGTGAAGCTCCGTAGTTCCCGATCATCGGGTAGGTGAAAGTGATGATCTGTCCGGCGTAAGAGGGGTCGGTAACCGCCTCCTGGTAGCCCGTCATGGCCGTGTTGAAGACGACCTCGCCCACCGTGGAGGCCTCAGGATCCCCACAGAGCAGCCCGTCGAAACGGCTGCCGTCCTCAAGCAGGACATATCCCGGGGTCATGTGACTCACGCAACGCCCAGACTGAAGCTGCGAAGGCGATAGGCGACCTGGCCGCCGGCGAGCGTCATCAGGACCTTGCCGGTGAGCCTACGCCCGTCACACCACGAGTTGCTCGACCTGCTTTCGTAGCCCTGCTCGCCAACTGTCCACTCTGCTTCGAGATCGACCAGACATATGTTGGCGGCCTGACCGACCGCGATCCGGAAAGGATCGATTCCAAATGGCGCCCCACCGCAGCCAAGCTTCTCGACCAACAGCGAAAGCGGGATGGTGCCTGGCAGTACCAGCTCTGTGTAGAGCGATGAAAACGCCGTCTCGAGCCCGGTTACGCCCATCATGGCCGCTTCATAAGGGACTTCCTTCTCCTCTACCGCGTGTGGCGCGTGGTCGGTGGCAATACAGTCGATCGTTCCGTCAAGCAGAGCTTCGATCAGGGCCTGTCGGTCTTCTTCGGAGCGCAGTGGCGGATTCATCTTGTGCTTCGAGGCATTCAGGTCGCGGACCGCCTCGTCGGTAAGGCAGAGGTGATGCGGGGTTACCTCGCAGGTGATGTCGACTCCGTCTGCCCGAGCCCGCCGGACGGCCTCTATCGACTCGACCGCCGAAAGGTGCTGGATCTGGATTGCCCCGCCCTCGTAGCCGGCTATCGCCGCATCCCGGGCGATCATCACCGACTCGGTGATCGACGGCACACCGCGCAGCCCGAGTTCCAGCGAAATCTCACCCTCATGCATTGCTCCGCCTGCGCTGAGATCCGGATCCTCCTCATGAAGCGCTATCCGACCCCCACACATAGCCTGGTACTGCAGGGCCTTACGGAGGATTCCCGGGTTGGTGACCGGTACGCCATCGTCAGTGAACCCGACCGCTCCCGCTTCCCGGAGCTCGGCCATGTCCGTGAGCTCCCGACCCTCCATGCCACGGGTCACCGTGGCGAGGAAACCGACCGGTACAGAGGCTTCGTTGCGAGCCCGGTGCCGGAGCGCGTCAATATCTGCAGGACTCGAGACCGGCGGGCTTGTATTGGCCATGGCAAGCAGGCCCGCGTAGCCCCCGGCCGCAGCAGCGCGAGTTCCGGTTTCGAGGTCTTCCTTGTATTCCTGACCGGGCGTTCGCAGGTGGACGTGCGGGTCAAAAAATGCCGGGAAGACAAACTTTCCGTTTCCGTCCACCGTTTCCGCATCCCCGCTGGCGGTGAGCGACCCGGCGTCGGCAATTTCGGTGATTCGCCCTTCCTCGACCATCAGGTCGTAGGTGCCGTCGAGTCCCGTAACCGGGTCCATGATCGAGGCACCAGCCAGGAGCACTGACGCAAGGCGCCCTGGTCGCTGAACCAGCGGCTCGGGCAGGGGCTGTTCGACGGTTTCGGGGCCGCCGTTCACGCGGGCTCCCCGATCTGGACCGGATCTTCCGGGGCGGAATCGATCCGGACACTCTCCGGGCCGGTCAGCAGTTCGTACAGGATGGCCATCCTCACAACCAGGCCAGAGGCCACCTGTTCGGCGATCAGTGACCGATCAGAGTCGATCACGTCGCTTGAGATTTCAATGCCACGGTTGACCGGACCGGGATGCATGACCAACTGTCGAGGCCCCAGCCGCCGGCCATTGACCTGGAACAGCCTTGCGTATTCGCGAATGGACGGTACGAAGTTCTCGCCCATGCGCTCATTCTGCAACCGCAGCAGGTAGACGACGTCGGCAGACTCAAGGCCATCAAGCGAATAACGGACCTCGCAACCGGTGGACTCGATGCCACGGGGAATCAGGGTCGGAGGGCCGGCCACGGTGACGCTGGCGCCCATCTTCTGGAAGCCCTGGATATTCGAACGTGCGACCCGGCTGTGGAGGACGTCGCCGATGATCCAGATGCTTCGGCCCTCAAGACTGCCGATGCTGTTCCTCAGGGTGAAGAGGTCAAGCAGGGTCTGGCTTGGATGCTGGTGCATGCCGTCGCCGGCGTTGATGACCGCCGCGTCGACCCAGTCCGTGAGCATGTCTGCGGAGCCCGCATGGGGGTGCCGCAAGACGATCGCCGAAGGTCCGTAAGCAGAGAGGGTCTCGACGGTGTCCTTGAGCGACTCACCCTTGTCGACTGAAGATCCCCCCGCCTTGACTGAAACAACATCGGCGGAGAGGCGCTTGGCAGCCAGTTCGAAAGAAGACGAAGTGCGGGTACTCGATTCGTAAAAGAGCGTGACCACGGTCTGGCCGCGCAAGGTCGGGACCTTCTTGATCTCACGCCGCGACACCTCGGCAAAGCTGGCGGCCCGTTCAAGAATGGTTTCGATTCCATCCCGGTCAAGGTCTTCGATCGAGAGCAGGTGCTTCACCCGACGACCTCCACCGGGCTGGAGATGAAAACACCCTCCGAGCCATCGGTCTCGGAGAGGCTGACCGCTACCCTCTCGTGGCGCGAAGTCGGCAGGTTCTTGCCGACGTAATCCGGGCGTATCGGAAGTTCACGGTGGCCCCGGTCACAAAGGACCGCAAGCTGAATCCTGGCAGGGCGGCCGTAGTCAAACAGGGCCTCGATCCCGGCTCTGACCGTCCTCCCGGTGAAGAGGACGTCGTCAACGAGGATGATCGTCCGCGACTCCAGCGGGAAGTCGAGCCGGGTGGCGTGAACCACCGGCTGTCGGTCGCCGGAGCGGGTCTGAATGTCGTCCCGGTAAAAGGAGATGTCGATTTCGCCGAGCGGAACTTCGGATCCGGTCATCTCAAGCAGAAGGGCCCGTACGCGACGGGCCAGAACTACCCCCCGGGTGTGAATGCCTACAACGGCGACCGCAGAGAGGTCGGGGTTCTTCTCGACGACCTCATGCGCAATTCGGCGCAGGGTACGGTCAACATCTTCACTGTTCAGGACTTCTCTGCTGCTCACTACGACCCTTCCTGGCCTCTCAGGACCTGGTTAAAGAACCGACTGCGTCACCTTAGCATCCGCTTACGGCGGAGCGGAACCGGGAGCAGGTATGGCACTCAGGGCGCAGAATCGTTGACGGCGGGCGATCCGGGGTTCTGATTCGCTCCGCCTTCGTCACCGCTGCGCACGGCCCCGCCTTTGACCAGAATCGGCTCGCCGCGCTCGGAAAATGGCACCCGGATCTGGTCGAAGTCGCGCGGCGCGACGGCGTTTTCAAACTCCAGCCTTGCCTCCTTCAGGGATTCGCGCACGTGATAGCGGGAGGAAATGTGGACCAGTGCGAGCATCTTTACGTTTGCCTCGGCAGCAACCCTTGCTGCACCCGCCGCGGTCGAGTGTCCCGTCTCCCCCGCCCGATCCGAGTCTTCGCTCATGAAGCTGGAGTCGTGAATCAGCAGGTCCGCATCGGCGGCAGCTTCAACGGTTGCCGTACATGGCGCGGTGTCACCGGTGATCACAATCGCCCGACCCGCCCGCTCATCGCCCATGACCTGTTCTGGTCCGACGGGCCCCGACAGACCGTTCACTGTCCGCCCGTCCTGCAGCGCCTTGAAATCCGGCCCCGGGGAGATCCCGAGACGCTCCGCCTCCGCAGGGTCAAAGATCCCCGGCCGGTCATCCTCGAGAATCGCGTACCCGAGTGCCTGTGTGCGGTGCTCCACGGCGTAAGCCTCAACTTCGTAGTCGGGATGGGGAACCAGATCGCCAGGCTTGAGTTCAAGTACATCGAGCTCGTAACCGAGTCGGCCGATCAGCGGCGCGAAGTCCTTCAGAAGGCGGTTGAGACCTACCGGCCCGTAGATCGCGAGGGGCTCGCTGCGGTCATTGAGGTCATAAGTCTTGAGCAGGCCGGGCAGGCCAAGACAGTGATCGAGGTGGAAATGCGTGAGGTAGATTTCCCCGACCTGGACCAGCCCTGTGGAGAGCCGGAGCTGCCGCTGGGTTCCTTCTCCGCAGTCAAACATCAGTCGGTCACCTCCACGGGTGACCAGCAGGCTTGCGGTTCCGCGCAGGGCGGTCGGCACCGGTCCGCCGGTTCCCAGGAAGGCGACAGAGAGATCCATGCCCCCTAGCGTAGATGGACGGCAACCGGCTCGGGGCGCCGCCTCCGGAGATCGCATCAGGATCACTAGACTCACCGGCTGGGCGCCCGTAGCTCAGCTGGATAGAGCGCATGCCTCCGGAGCATGAGGTCGCAGGTTCGAATCCTGCCGGGCGCATCCCTTCCATCGGTACCAAACAGAACATGAGCGAGCAAGAAGAGAAAACTGATTCTGTCGTTATGCCGCGGTTTGCTGTCGCCACCGTGGTAGTCGGACTGATTGCGAGCCTCATGGTCATCGCGGTCGACTTCGTGAGCGAAGACGGAGGCGGGAGCTCGGCATCAACCGAGTGGGTCACCATCGAACCGGTCAGGACCCCTGCCCCCCGGAAGCTTGGTGACGAGGGGAGCTTCGCGCTCGCCCGAACCACTCTTTCGGCCATCGAGCCCTCTGAAAGCGGTCAGCTGCTTTTCCGGGTGGCCGGTTTGGTGGAGGTTGAATCCGGAGGTAACAACGACCCCGTGACCGTGCGCTGCGATGTCAGTAGCCCGGCCGATGGCTCCTTCATCGCCCGAACCCCGCAGCGGCGCGCTTCCTGGCCGCGTTCGAGTGATGACCTCGGAGCCCAGCCCGTTCCCGACGAGCTGGTGGTCAGGTTCCGGCAAAGCGGGGACAGCATCCTCGGCCTTCCAGTCAGAGACTCCTTCCGAACCTTCACCGATTCCGCCTCCCCGACAGGTGTCATCTGGGACGGCTTTATCGAGCGAACCCAGAACTGGGTCTGGACGATGCCGCAAGGGACGGGAGATGGAGGCGCCACTCTCGGCTACGCGGTGGTATTCAAGACCACCTCGAGGCCTCGGGCGGAAATCTCCTGTACCGGCTCTTCCGGAATCTCCAAACGGCGCGTGCAATTGGACGCTACCCAGCAGGAATGGCCGCTCAAAGCCGCCTCTGCCGATTTGAGTGGCACCGCTAGTTAGCAGTTTGGACGGGGAGCCCGCGGGGGCCGCATAACGGCTGGTGTCCTGCCTCCTGGACTTCCGCCGGCAAAACCGGGGTCAGGCTTCGAGGAGATGTGGGCCTTCCGTAGTTCCGCCGACCTTGTTGACCGCAGTATTGGCCGGTCTGGCGGTGATCCTGGATGGGTTGAGCGGGCGGCAGAGCGATACCGCCTCCCCTGCATCCAGCCCTCCGCTGATCCAGGCGGCCTCAGCCTCAGGGCCGGAAAGGATGACCGGCATCCGATCGTGGACCCGCGCTACTGCGTCGTTGGCCTCGGTAGTGATGACTGTGCAGCTGGTCAGGCTCTCCCCCTCCCACTCCCGGCTGGTTGTCAGACCGGCAAAGGCAAATGGTTCCCCACCGTCAACGGTGAACCGGACGGGCTGCTTTGGACTTTGCGGGTTCTCGGCCTTCATCCACTCGTAGAACCCGTCAGCCGGAACCAGACACCGGTTGGCCTGCCTCCTGACCAGCGGCGAGTAGGCACGGCTCTCCAGCAGGCCCTCGGCGCGGGCGTTGATCATCCGGTAGCCAGCACTCAGATCTTTGGCCCAGCCTGGAACGAGACCCCAACGTGCCAGTTTGGCCCTGCGCCCTTGATCCATCTCCGGATCGCTGCTCACAATCAGCACCTCCTGAGTGGGCGCCACGTTGTAGCGTCCCATCCCGCGTCCGGATCCCTCGCCAAAAGTCACCTGAAACCGGCTCCCGAGACGACGCTGATCGGAAGTGGTCAGTGTGAACCGGCCGCACATGGATTCAGCCTAACGACATTCGGATGCAATCCCTGGGGGCGACGGGCGCCAGAGACGATCCGCGACTATCCTGCCGGCCGAATGCCGGGGTGCTCGCGATACCACGAGACAGCCTCAGCAAGCCCGTCCTCGAAGTCGACCTGCGGGGACCAGCCGGTGGC
>CAIZLN010000129.1 GCA_903933815.1 uncultured Solirubrobacterales bacterium | reverse complement strand
TGCCGCAGGCTATCCTCCGAGCCTGCGCCCTCCTAGCTCAGTTGGTAGAGCACTTCCATGGTAAGGAAGGGGTCACCGGTTCGAGTCCGGTGGAGGGCTTGCGTCGAACCGTCGCAGCCAATCAATCGGGTGTGTACTGTGGCGCGGTGATCTCGTTTAAGAAACTCTCATCGTTCCTGTTCGTCGCTGCGTTTGTGGCCGCTTTCGGTTCTGTTTCCGGGGCTAGCGCTCAGGCCGCGCAGATCAGCTGGACTGCCTGCCCGATCGAGGATTATCCGACGCTTCAGTGCGGGACGTTCAAGGTTCCTTACGACTACGGCAAGCCAAACGGCAAGCAGTTCACGCTGGCGCTGCAGAAGCTGCCGGCGGCGGGCGCTAGGATCGGCACGCTCTTTACCAACCCTGGTGGCCCAGGGGAGGAAGGGCGAACCAGCTGGACTATCCCGGCTAACTCGCAATCGCTCGGGAAATCGTTTGACCTTGTCGGCTTCGACCCGCGCGGGATCGGCGAAACCCGGCCGGCCTTCGACTGCGAAGCGGCTGGGGCCGTCGCCCCTCCCAACACCCCCAGGGTCAACTGGGTCAGGCTCTCCGTACAGCAGGCGCGCATAACCGGCGCGGCAAACCGGGCCTGCCAGAGGAAGAGCGCCGACTTCATCGCCCACGTTGGGACCAACAACGTGGTCCGCGATCTCGACGCAATGCGGGCCGCGGTCGGTGATTCAAAGCTGACCTTCTGGGGGATGAGCTATGGAACGACGATCGGCAGCGTTTACGCCTATCGCTATCCGCAAAGGGTGCGGGCAATACTCCTCGACGGAACGGTCGCGCCGAACCTCACCTGGGCCAGTTATCAGGAGTGGGGAACCGATAGAGCTGTCGACGAGACGCTGCGCTTCATCCGTTCGGTCAGCCCTGCCTCCTACGCAGCGGTCATCTCCACCCGCAACAGCCTCCTCGCCTCTCCGCTGGACATCGGAACAGCCGGAAATAGGGCCTGGGTGAGCGCAAACAACTGGCTTACGACCCTCGCTTATCCGCTCGTAAACTCGCAACGTAATTGGCCGCAGATCATCCCGGTGGCCAAGGTGGTAGCCCAGGCCCGCATCGTCGGCGCCGGCGGCGATGATGCCCGCGCGGCGCTGCGCACCATGTTCAGCGCAGAGCCCGAAGGCGCCGGAGGGAAAGGCACCAGCCAAAACTACGCGATCAACTGCTTGGATTACGCTGGCCATCCTGGAGCCCGCCAGCGCTCTCAGATCGTTCGCAACGTCGTATCGCGGGCTCCGGTCTTCCGGGGTCTCATGGTCATCGCAAACGTAAACGCCTGCGTCGGCTTCAGCTTCCGGCCCGATCCTATCCCGAGGCTCGCATCCAGGGCCAGTCTCGCCCGCATCAGGAACCTCAAGCTGGCGATCTCCAACTCGAGCGCCGATCCCGCCACGCCGCTGGTCTGGGGCAGGGCGATGATCAGGACGTTCCCGAGCGCCTTCGCGGTAACCCAGCTGGGCGGCAACCACGTCAACTTCCTCCGGACCGAGTCCGACTGCGTCGACGATCCGCTCCGGGAATATCTGCTGACGTTGAAGATGGCTCCGCGACGGACGACGTGCCTCTTCACCGCCCCCGAGGGGCTTGACATGTCGGCGGTCGCTGCCAGCAAACGAACGCTCGACCCGGACGCAGTCGTCGAGACAATCCTGCGCAACAACCGGCTGAGCGGAAAATAGTCTGCTGGAGCGCTCGGGCGGGCTGTGGTGCTTTACTGATGCCCTAGATGACCGCCCCGCCAGACGTAAACGCTCAGGCTGAAGTTGGAGCCCGCCCGGCGGGCGCGATCGTCAGCCGCTGCCGCTTGATCATCGACAGCGAGCGGTTTCAGTTCTTCATTGTTGGCGTGATCATCGTCAACGCGATTTCGCTC
>CAIZLN010000128.1 GCA_903933815.1 uncultured Solirubrobacterales bacterium | reverse complement strand
GAGCTCTCGAAGATTAAGCGCCGACCGTCGGAGCCGACCCGGGCCAGGACCAACGCACCCCGAAGGCCAGGTGCCCCACCTGCGAGCCCGGTGCTCCACCTGCGAGCCCGGCCGAGACGCAGGCCAGCCGGGAAGTGACCCGGCTTCAGGCAAAGGGTCTGCCCGAAAACCGGTCACTTCACCCGGGGAACGAATCCGGACGCAACCGCCCTAGTACCGGTACTGGTTGGCCTTGTACGGCCCCTCAACCGGGACGCCGATGTAGTCAGCCTGATCCGGAGTCAGCTCCGTCAGCTCTATGCCCAGGGCATCGAGATGCAGGCGGGCGACCTTCTCGTCGAGGTGCTTGGGCAGAACGTGGACCCCGAGTTCGTATTCATCCGCTTTGGCAAACAGTTCAATCTGAGCCATGACCTGATTGGTAAAGGAGTTCGACATCACGAAGCTGGGGTGGCCAGTCGCGTTGCCAAGATTGAGCAGCCTGCCCTCGGACAGCACGATGATCGAGTGACCGTCCGGGAAACGCCACTCATGAACCTGCGGCTTGATCTCGATCCGCTCGATCCCGTCGATCTGTTCGAGGCCGACTATGTCGATCTCGTTATCGAAATGCCCGATGTTGCCGACGATCGCCTGATGCTTCATCCGCTTCATGTCCTCGGCGGTGATGATGTCCTTGTTGCCGGTGGTCGTGATGAAAAGGTCGGCGGTCTCAAGCACGCTGTCGAGACGACGTACCTCATAGCCCTGCATCGCTGCCTGGAGGGCACAGATCGGGTCGATCTCGGTAACGATCACGCGGGCGCCCTGTGCCCGGAGCGATTCGGCGCTGCCCTTTCCGACGTCGCCGAAGCCGCAGACCACGGCAGCCTTGCCGGCGAGCATGACGTCGGTGGCGCGGTTGATGCCGTCGACCAGGGAATGGCGGCAGCCATAGAGGTTGTCGAACTTGGACTTGGTCACCGAGTCGTTGACGTTGATCGCAGTGAACAGCAACTGGCCGGCTTCCTTCATCTCGTACAGCCGCAGCACGCCGGTGGTTGTTTCCTCTGTCACGCCCATCACGCCCTTGGCAAGCTCGGTCCACTTGCTGCCATCGGCGGCAAGCGAGTCCGAGAGCAGGCGCAGAATGACCCGGAACTCTTCGGATTCTGCCGTCGAAAGGTCGGGGACGCTGCCGGCCTTCTCAAACTCGACTCCCTTGTGGATCAGCAGGGTCGCGTCGCCGCCGTCGTCGAGCAGCATGTTCGGGCCGACCGAGCCGTCGTCGCCGGTCTCGGGCCACGTGAGAGCCTGCTCCGTGCACCACCAGTATTCCTCAAGGGTCTCACCTTTCCAGGCGAAAACGGGAACGCCCGAGGGCTCGGCCGGACTGCCTTCCGGGCCAACCACCACTGCGGCGGCAGCATGGTCCTGGGTCGAAAAGATGTTGCAGCTCGCCCAGCGGACGTCGGCACCCAGCTCGACCAGTGTCTCGATCAGTACCGCCGTCTGGATTGTCATGTGAAGTGAACCGGTAATCCGGGCACCGGCCAGCGGCTTCGACGCGGCGAACTCCTGACGGGTGGCCATGAGGCCGGGCATCTCGTGCTCGGCGAGGCGAATTTCGTTGCGGCCGTACTCGGCCAGACCGAGGTCGGCAACCTTGAAGTCAATGGCTCTGCTTGTGGCGGTGATTGGCATGTTCAGTGTGGATCTTTCGGTTTCGGGGTTCCTTCACGCTAGCATTCAGTACTGATCATGGGTACATCTGAGCGCACTTCCAACCTTTCTGCGTCCCCTGACCTTTTCGAGAACCCGCTCCTGAACTTCTTCTCAAGGGTCCACCCGTCAGTCCCGGCTCTGATCTTCATCCCGATCATCGGCGTCATGTACTGGCTGGCGATCGACCAGGGCGCGGGCCTCCTCGGGGTCATCGGACTCACCCTTGCCGGGCTGCTGATCTGGACGCTTTCCGAGTACTGGCTTCATCGTCTCCTTTTCCACTGGCACCCGAAGTTCAAGGGCGGCGACCAGATCAACTTCATCATTCATGGTGTCCACCACGACCACCCGAACGACCGCATGCGGCTGGTGATGCCGCCGGCAGTGGGGCTGCCGCTTGCCGCGATCTTCCTGGGGGCGTTCGTGCTGATCTTCAGTACGCCGACCGCCTTCCTGGTTTTCGCCGGGTTCCTGATCGGCTACCTGATTTACGACTACACGCACTACTACCTGCATCACTTCGTACCGAAGACCAGAGTCGGAAAAAAGATCCGGGAGCACCACATGCGCCACCACTTCCAGGACCACCGCTTCGGCTACGGCGTCTCAAGCCCGATGTGGGACTACGTCTTCCGCACCGTTCCCAGATCACGCAAGGCCGAGCACAAAGAGGAGTGAGCCACGAGCTCAGCCCGTACTTACGGGTGTCAGCGGTCCGTTTCCTTCCAGAACCGAGATCACGTTCCTGGCAGTCAGTTCAGCCATTGCGTCCCGAGCCCGGTAGGTAGCCGAACCGATGTGAGGGGTGAGGACCGCCCTGGGTGCATTTCGCAGGCTTTCCGGCACGCCGGGTTCGTTCTCAAACACATCCAGGCCGACCGCTCCGAGTCGACCCTCCCGGAGGGCCTCGGCCAAAGCGTCGGCATCAACCAGCGAGCCCCGTGCCGTGTTGACGAGTATCGACTGAGGCTTCATCATCGCAATCGATTCCCGGTTGATCAAATGTTTGTTCTCTCTGGAAGCAGCGAGGTGGAGGCTGACCACATCAGACTCACGGAGCAGCTCCTCAAGGCCCACCCTGCGCCCCGGCAGTCGTTCCTCAGAGCGGTCTACGGCAGACCGTGACGTGTACAGAAGATCGCCACCAAAGCCGGAGATCAGCTCTGCGTAGCGAAGTCCGATCCGTCCCATGCCGACCACCCCGAAGGTTGCCCCGCTCAGCTCGCTGCCACGGTAGTCAGAAGGGTCCCACCCTGACCATGACCCCGCCCTCAGCTGCAACTCGGCTGCCGGAATCTGCCGGGCTGCCGCAAGAGTCAGTCCGAGCGCGAGCTCGGCGGTGGCGTCGGTCAGCACCCCGGGGGTGTTCGTCAGGAGCACTCCGGACCGTTGACAGGCATCAAGGTCCACATTGTCGTAACCCACGGCGAAGTTGGCGATCAGCTCCAGATCATCTCCTGCTGCTGCGAGTACCTGTTGGTCGATGGCCACGGTCGGATCAGCGACCACCGCCGCCGCCCCCGGCACAAGTTCGAGCAGTACATCGCGACCGGCATCAAGGCCCCCGCTGCAGACCTCGAAACGACCCTGAAGCAGCCGCTCACCCGCGGGGAGCAACTTCCTGGCCACAACCACTTTCTTCATCTTTGGACTCAACGTAAACCAACCATATTGCCGGAGTCCGCGGACAAAGGTGCCGGTCCTTTGAATCGGTGACTCACCTCTCGTTGCCTCCGATTCCTGTCATGCAAAGAAAACGGGGCGAACATCGTCCGCCCCGCTTCCGAATGCTTCCCTTGCCGGGGGCGAACCCCCTAAGCAGGGCCGGTCAGACGGCTTTGTACTTCGAACCGTCTTTCTTGAGCTTTCCTGCCTCTGTCAACTTCCGGGCGACCGGGTAGAGGGAATTGGGCGAAACTCCCTGACTCTTTGCTGCCTGAGAAACCGTGGAGCCGGGATTGTCGCGGAAGTACTTCTCGAGCTGAACGGCGCGGCTTCCGCGCGGTGCCCGGGAGCTGCTTCTGCCGCGGGAACCGAGTGCCTTTTCAATTCTGACACGCGCTTCCTTGATCGACTTCTCAGCCTCCTTGACTTCCTTCTTGATCTGGGCACGACGAGTCTTGTACTCAGCCTTGACGTTATCCCTGGCTTCGCGACTCGCTTTGGTGACGGCGTCCTTTATGGCCCGACTTTCTTCCACAGTGAGATCGCGCTGCTTTGCCGCGGCCTCTTCGATCCTCTTGATCGCTTTGTCTATGTCCGACATGTTTCATCTCCAGATTGATTGGCTGTTGAACGGAGTAATCGTTCTAATACTTGTATCACTTCGATTGTCCTGGTCAATGTGGCTTATTACCACATTAATTTAGTCAGAAGAAGTTGCCTACTGAAAATTCAGTACACGCTCGCCTGGTCGGCGAGCGTGTACCGGGATCCACTGATTCCGTCTGCCGGAAATGAACGCTCAGATGAGGCCCAGGTCAGCCACTGCCTTGCGCTCTTCCAGAAGCTCGGCTGCGCTGGCGTCGATTCTCCCCCGTGAGAACTCGTCAATTTCGAGGCCTTCAACGATCCTGTACTCGCCACCCGAGCAGGTCACCGGGAAGCTCGAGATGATCCCTTCCGGCACGCCGTAGGAGCCATCTGACGGAATGGACATGGAGGTCCAGTCGCCATCAGGTGTGCCCAGCACCCAGTCATGAATGTGGTCAATCGCCGAGTTGGCCGCTGATGCTGCGCTGGAAGCACCACGGGCGTCGATTATCTCCGCTCCGCGCTTGGCAACTCGCGGTATGAAGTCTTCCTCGATCCAGACGTCGTCGTCGATCAGCTTGCGGGCCTCCTCACCATCCACCTTCGCGTGGAAAAGATCCGGGTACTGACTCGCCGAGTGGTTGCCCCAGACAGTCATGTTGGTGATCGAACTGACCGGCCTGCCGAGCTTGTTGGCCAGCTGGGCGATCGCCCGGTTGTGGTCCAGACGAGTCATCGCAGTGAACCTTTCCCTGGGAACGTCCGGGGCAGCCGAGGCGGCGATCAGAGCATTGGTGTTGGCGGGATTCCCGACCACCAGAACCCTGATGTCATCTGCGGCGACCGCGTTGATGGCCTCGCCCTGCGGCTTGAATATCCCACCGTTGGCTTCGAGCAGGTCGGCCCGCTCCATACCCGGCCCGCGTGGCCTGGCACCGACCAGCAGTCCGATGTTCGCGCCGTCGAATGCCTGCTTCGGGTCGTCGCTGATGCTGATCCGGTCGAGCAGCGGAAAGGCGCAGTCGTCGAGTTCCATAGCTGTGCCTTCAGCAGCGGTGAGCGCTGCGGGGATCTCGAGCAGGCTCAGGTGGACCGGCGTATCCGGTCCGAGCATCTGACCGCTGGCGATACGGAAGAGCAGTGCGTAGCCGATCTGGCCAGCGGCGCCGGTGACAGTGACCTTGACTGGGGCGTTCATTTCGGTTCTCCTTGGTTGGTTGAGGGGCGGGCCGTCATGCCATTGCCGCCCGAAGGTTCCGGTCAATCGAAGCGAGGAATTCCTGGGTTGTCTCATGTGGCTGGTCGGGACCAATCAGCAGGGCCAGGTCTTTGGTCATTCTGCCGGACTCGACAGTCTCGATGCAGACCCTCTCCAGCGTCTCCGCAAAGGCGGACACCTCCGGAGTGTCGTCCATGCGACCGCGGGCCGCAAGGCCTCTGGTCCAGGCGAATATCGAGGCAATCGGATTGGTCGACGTTTCCTCGCCGCGCTGGTGTCGGCGGTAATGACGCGTGACCGTACCGTGGGCTGCTTCAGCTTCTACGGTCCTGCCGTCGGGGCTCATCAGCACGCTGGTCATGAGGCCCAGCGAGCCGAAGCCCTGGGCGACCGTGTCCGACTGGACGTCGCCGTCGTAGTTCTTGCAGGCCCAGACGTATCCGCCTTCCCACTTCATCGCACAGGCGACCATGTCATCGATCAGGCGGTGCTCGTAGGTGATGCCAGCGGCCTCAAAATCAGCCTTGAACTCCTCCTGGTAAACCTGCTCGAAGAGGTCCTTGAAGCGGCCGTCATAGCGCTTCATGATTGTGTTCTTGGTCGAGAGGTAGACCGGGTAGCCACGGTCCAGCCCGTACCTCATCGACGCGCGGGCGAAGTCGCGGATCGAGTCGTCGAGGTTGTACATCGCCATCGCGACGCCGCCGCCCGGGAAGTCGTAAACGTTCATCTCAACCGGCTCGGTCCCGTCCTTGGGAGTGAAAGTCATGGTCAGCGTTCCCTCACCTGGAACCACCATGTCGGTGGCGCGGTACTGATCTCCGAATGCGTGGCGCCCGATCACGATCGGTTTTGTCCAGCCGGGCACCAGACGCGGCACGTTGGAGATCACGATCGGCTCACGGAAGATAACGCCGCCAAGGATGTTGCGGATGGTTCCGTTCGGCGAGCGGTACATCTCCTTGAGGCCGAATTCCTCGACCCGATCCTCGTCCGGAGTGATCGTGGCGCACTTGACGCCGACCCCGAACTCCTTGATCGCGTTGGCCGCATCGACGGTGATCTGGTCGCCGGTCGCATCCCGGCTCTCCATGCCGAGGTCGTAGTACTTGAGGTCGACGTCAAGGTACGGCAGGATCAGCTGGTCCTTGATGAAAGACCAGATGATCCTGGTCATCTCGTCACCGTCTAGTTCGACGATTGGATTGGCGACTTTGATCTTTGACAAGGCCTGAACTTCCCTTCGTTTTTCCGGTACTTCTTTACGGTTTCGGGTCGTTGCCGATGCTACCCGCTGAAACGCCCATCGCAACTCCTGCCTGTGCGATCATCAGCAGCGATGACAGCAACACACGATGTCTTCAACCAGTCCACGCCGCTCGAGGACGTCAACCTTTTCGAGATTGACCTGCCGCTGAAGGAAGCCCTCCGGCGTGAAGGTGGCGGCTGGGCAGCCGAGCGGGTATCCGAGCTGGGAGAGATCTGCGGGTCGGCCGAGGTCCTGCGCCAGGGGGCAGACGCAAACAACTTCCCCCCGAAGCTGAAGAGCCACGACAGGTTCGGCCACCGGATCGATGAAGTCGAGTTCCACCCCGCCTACCACGAGCTGATGCACCTCGGTTTCACCCACGGCATCCACGCCCTGCCGTGGCGGGAACCGCAGATCGGGGCCAATGTGGCCCGGGCCGCCATGTTCACCCAGCTGACGCACGCCGAGGCCGGTGTCGGATGCCCGATCTCGATGACCTTCTCGGTAATCCCCGCCCTGCGACACCAGCCCGAGGTGGCCGCCGAATGGGAACAACGTTTCCTCGCCCTCGACTACGACGGCGAACTCCGGTCGCCGGAAACCAAGCCGGCCTGCGTGGCCGGGATGGCCATGACCGAGAAGCAGGGTGGCTCTGACGTGCGGGCCAATACGACCCGCGCCACCCCCCTGAACGGTGGCGGTCCCGGGGCTGAATACGAGATCACCGGTCACAAATGGTTCTGCTCCGCGCCGATGTGCGACGCATTCCTCGTCCTGGCCCAGACAGGGTCCGGCCTGTCCTGCTTCCTGATGCCGCGCTTCACCCCCGACGGCGAGCGCAACGGTTTCCACATCCAGCGACTCAAGGACAAGCTCGGCAACCGGTCCAACGCCTCTTCCGAAGTTGAGTTCCGCTCGGCCTGGGCGCGGATGGTCGGTGAGGAAGGCCGTGGCGTGAGGACGATCATCGAGATGGTCGGACACACCCGCCTCGACTGTGCGATCGGCGCTGGCGCCGGGATGCGGTCGGGTGTTGCCCAGGCGCTCCACCACACTTCCAGCCGGTCGGCCTTCGGCAAGCGACTGGTCGAGCAGCCGTTGATGAGAAACGTGCTCGCAGACCTGAGCATCGAGTCCGAGGCCGCCACCGCTTCAGTCATGCGCCTGGCCCGCTCGTATGACGAGTCGGCTGCCGGTGACGAGCGGGCTGAGCTGTTCAAGCGAATCGCCACGCCGGTGCTCAAGTACTGGATCAGCAAGCGGGCCCCTTCCCACGCGGTCGAGGCGCTCGAATGCTTCGGGGGCAACGGTTACGCCGAGGAGTCGGGCATGCCACGCCTCTTCCGCGAGAGTCCGCTGATGTCGATCTGGGAGGGCTCAGGCAATGTCCAGTGCCTCGACGCGCTGAGGGCGATGGTCAAGTCCCCGGCCAGCACGGAGGTCCTGTTCGAAGAGATCGATGAGGCCCGGGGGTCGGATCCACGGCTCGACGACTTCACCGACGGGCTGAAGGAGTCAATGACAACCTCTCCCGAGACGCTTGAGGTGAGGGCCCGCCGGGTTGTTGAAGGCATGGCCCTGGCGCTTCAGGGCTCACAACTGGTGCGGCACGGTGATCCGGCTGTTGCGGACGCCTTCTGTGCTTCGCGGCTGGCTGGAGACTGGGGCGGCGCCTTCGGCACCCTGCCCGCCGGCACCGACTTCGAAACGATCATCACCCGCAGTGCCCCGCAGGTCTGAAGCACTGAAGCCGGGCCTGGGTCAGCCTTGCCCGACCCACTCGGTTGCCAGGCGCCGGGTCATCGCTTCGGTGAGGTCAATCGCCTGGCCGACTGTGTCGAAGTCCACGTTCTCGGCGAGATCGTTCGGCCAGTGGTAGTTGGCGGGCTGCTTGTGTTCGGTGCATGAGCAGATCGAGACGACCGGATACCCGGCCGCCAGCGGTTCGAGGCCGTCGGTGCCGTTGCGGATCCTCAGATTCGGATAGAGCGGTATTTCGAGTTCAGCAGCAGTGCTGTCAGCCAGGTCAAGCGCCGGCTGCGGGTATTCGTACATCTTGAGAAACCCTTCACCCCGCAGCACGGTCAGGTGCGGCGAACCAACTGTGTCGAGGTTGATGAAAAAGGTCGACTCCCTGGGAAGGTTCGGGAAGTGGCGCTCGCCGAAGGCCCGGATCCCCTCGCTGAAGGACTCCTCGGCCCCGGCCGAGAGCAGGATCAGCCGCAGCCCGGGCGGCGGCTCCGCTATGAAGCGCCGGGCCAGTTCAAGCAGGCTGACCACGGCGGTTCCGTTGTCGTTGGCCCCGGGGACAACATCCCGCCAGGCTATGTCCAGCATCGAGGCGGTCGAGGACGCCGCAAGCACCGCGGCGGCCGCGGCCAGGCGGCGGTTGCCGGTGACTGCCGCCAATGCCGCCAGCGCCGGTCCGCCCAGAACGGGTGCCATCAGCATCGGGCTCGTATCCAGCTTGCGGAAGATTCCGGTGCGGGCCACCAGATCGGGGATCCCGGGATGGAAAATCAGCCCGGCGTGGGCCGCGTCATGGTGTGCCACCAGCACGACCGTGCGCCCGGCGTCCGGATCGCCGAGTTCGCAGACGACGTTGCTGGCTTCGTTCTTCGGCAGCACCCGACGGACCGGACGCTCATGCGGCGGAAAGTCCCGGGCGATTGCTGCCAGGCCAGCAAGGCCGAGTGCCCCGCCGAGGAGCCGGTGACCAAGGCCCATCGGCCGCGACCTGTTGAACCCGGGCCGGAGAGCTCCCCTGCCTCCAGCCTTCGATGTACCCGCCATCAGCGTCAGTGCGCCCGCAAGCCCGGCGGCGGTGCCGATCGCCAGCGGCCACCAGTACGTGCCGTGAGCCGTCTCCGCCTCGATCCGGGCATCAGCGCCGAGAGCTTCGAGCTGGGCGACGATCCACTCCGCTGCCTCCCGCTCACCAGCCGAAGCAGACGGGCGCTCTATCTGTTCGAGCTGTTCGAGCCGCTCCCGCAGCCACCCATCGGTACCGGGCGCAAGCTCGGCAGCTGGATCAGTAGATGGCACGGACGGACTCAAGGTCTGCGAAACATATCCCTCTGGACATCTCACCGGTCCAAGCTCTCACCGGTGCCTGACCCGGGCCGTCACGGCCAGCGCGTACGATGGTCAGACGATGTTTGGTGGCGGGAACACAATCACTCTGTTCCGGGTCCGTGGAATCACGGTCGCTGTCGACTGGTCCTGGTTCCTGATCCTCTTCCTGGTGATCTTCTGGCTTTCCAGTTTCTACGGGGAGCTGCTCGGCCAACCCAGTTCCTCGATGGAGCCATACCTGCTCGCCGTTGCGAGTGCCATCGGGTTCTTCGGCTCGATCCTGCTGCATGAGTTCGGCCACGCGATCGTGGCGCTCCGGAACGGGATTGGCATAAGCACGATCCGGCTCTGGATTTTCGGTGGGGTGGCCCAGATGGACCGCGAAGCAGACGGGCCTGGCACGGAGTTCATGGTTGCAATCGCCGGACCGGTGGTAACCGCCCTGATATCGGTGGTGCTGGTTGCGATCGGTATCGCGGTGTCTGGGACCAGCGCCTTCAGTGACGCCGTGCGCCTCCAGGTCGGTGCCGATACGGGCGGAATCATGGCGATGGTCGCCTGGCTGGCCGCGATCAACATCATCGTGCTCTTCTTCAACCTGCTGCCGGCCTTCCCGATGGACGGGGGTCGGGTGGTCAGGGCGATCGCCTGGAAGGTCACTGGCAGGCGCAGCTCAGCGACCCGGTTCGCGGCCGGACTGGGACGGATATTTGGCTACCTGTTCATCGCCCTGGGACTTTTCTGGGCGATTCAGGGTGCCGTTTTCAGCGGCATCTGGCTGGCACTGATCGGCTTCCTGATCAACAGTTCCGCCCGTGCGGCCACAGCGGAGACGACGGTTGCTGGTGTCCTCGAGGGCATGAAGGTCGGAGACGTGATGGACGAGAGCCCGGTCGCGATCCCCTCCACAGCCTCAATTCATCAGGCGCTCGACGAGTACTTCCTCCGTTACCAATGGTCGTGGTTTCCGGTTACCGACGAGCACGGCCGGTTCGCCGGGGTGATCATTCGCGATGAAGCCGAATCGGTGGAAGAGACAGAACGGGCATCAGCCACGGTCGGTGAACACCTCGAGGTCAGCAGTGGCGGCTTCCACATTCGTGAGGACGCCCCGCTGGACTCTCTTCTGGGCAATCAGGACATGCGCAAGTTCGGCGCGCTCATGGTCACCGACCAGGCCGGACGCCTCTCGGGAGTGGTCACGATCGAGCAGCTCGGCCGCGCCCTCAAACCCGGCTGAGGTTTCCAGCAGGAGTTCAGGAGCCGGCGAGCCAGCCGCGCTCTACCAGCAACTCGGCTACCTGAACGGCGTTGGTGGCGGCACCCTTGCGCAGGTTGTCACCGACCAACCAGAGGTTGAGGCAGCGCTCGTGGCCCGGGTCCCTTCTGATCCGGCCAACCAGCACATCGTCGCGTCCCGCGCCCTGCAGCGCGGTCGGGTAACGGCCTTCGGAGGGCTCGTCGATGACTGTGACACCGACTGCTGCGCCGAGCAGCTCGCGGCAGCGCTCAGGGCTGAGGTCATCCCGCGTCTGGACGTTAAGCGACTCGGAGTGTCCACTAATCACCGGTACCCGGGCGCAGGTCGCCGAGATCCCGACCTCTTCACCAAAGCCGAGGATCTTGCGGGTCTCGGCCATGACCTTGCGTTCCTCGGTCGTGTAGTCGTCGCCATCCTTGAAGGTCTCGACCTGCGGCAACACGTTGAAGCCAATCTGATGCGGGTACACCGAAGGTGGTTCAACCGACTCCCCGGCCAGAACCTGGGCCGACTGATACTTCAGCTCTTCGATCGCCTTCTGGCCCGTACCGGAAACCGCCTGGTAGCTGGAGAGGATCAGCCGCTCCAGACCGGCCTCGCGGTGAATCGGCGCAAGCGCCATCATCATCACCATGGTGGTGCAGTTCGGGTTGGCGACGATCCCCTTATGGCCCCGGGCAGCATCGTCGTTGACACCAGCCACGACCAGCGGCACATCGTCGTGCATGCGCCAGTAGCTCGTATTGTCGACCACGACCGCCCCTGCTTCGGCGAACTTCGGCGCCCATTCAGCACTTACCGAGCCTCCCGCGGAAGAAATCAGGATGTCGATCCCGGTGATCGTGTCGGCCGACGGCACGACACAGCTGAGCTGCTCGTCACCAAAGTCAACCTTGCGGCCGGCCGATCTCTCGGAGGCAAAGGCCACCACTTCAGCGGCTGGGAAATCCCGCTCGTCCAGCACCTTGAGAATCGTCGAGCCGACCGCCCCGGTCGCGCCGAGCACTCCGACTCTCAGAGCATCGGTCGGCATCAGGAAGGAACGGTCGGGCGATGCTCGCCGGTCGGATCCTCAGGCAGGACCGCGTTCTCGCCCAGCTCGAAGGCCTTGTGGAGCGCACGCACGGCGCTCTCTACCTGCTCGGCCGAGATGACGCAGGAGATCTTGATCGGTGAGGTGGAGATCATCTCGATGTTGATCCGCTCGTTACCCATCACCTCAAAGACCTTGGCGGCAACACCGGGATGGCTGCGCATACCGGCACCGACGATCGAAACCTTGCCGATCCGCTCGTCGGTCCGGACGCTGTTCGAGATGTCGCCCAGACCGGCGATCACATCGACTGCTGTCGGAAGGTCATCGCGGTCCACGGTGAAGGACAGGTCGGCGAGGGCGTCGTCGCCGATCGGCTCGTTCTGGATGATCACATCCACGTTCACGTTGGCCTCGGCCAGCGCGGTGAAGATCCGTCCGGCCACTCCGGGCTCGTCCTTCACACCGACGACGGTCACACGGGCCTCGCCGGAGCTGTGTGTCACTGCGGTAACGATCGGTTGTTCCATGGTCTCGCTTTCTGGCAGCACAAGGGTGCCGGGGAGGTCTTCGAAACTGCTGCGGCAGTGGATCCGCACACCATTGTTTCTCGCGTACTCGACCGAGCGGAGCTGGAGCACCTTGGCTCCAGAGGCCGACATCTCGAGCATCTCTTCATAGGAGACGACCGGCAGCTTGCGGGCGTCAGGCACGATCCGGGGATCGGCAGAAAATACTCCGGTCACATCGGTGTATATCTCGCAGACCGAGGCTTCAAGCGCCGCGGCAAGGGCGACGGCGGTCGTGTCGGACCCGCCACGGCCGAGCGTGGTTACGTCGCGGCTGTCGGTAGAGACACCCTGGAATCCGGCAACCAGCACAATGCGCTCCTGCCCCAGGGCTTCCTGGATCCGGTCGGCTCGGACATCGATGATTCGGGCCTTGGTGTGGGAGGAGTCGGTGACGATTCCCGCCTGAGAACCGGTCAGCGAGACCGCCTCGTGTCCCATGTCGGTGATCGCCATGGCGCAGAGTGCGCAGGAGACCCGCTCGCCGGTGGAGAGCAGCATGTCCATCTCACGGGCGTCCGGTCGATCAGAGACCTCAAATGCTGCCGCTACCAACTCATCAGTTGTCTTGCCGCGGGCCGAGAGCACTGCTACGACCCGATTGCCGGCCTCACGCGCCGCGACGATCCGGCGGGCCGCCCGCTTCAGTTCATCCGGTCCGGACACAGAGGTGCCGCCGAACTTCATTACGACGATGTCGTCCTTTTCCGGCATCGGGTGCAGGATACGGATAGAGGCCGATCGAAGCGTGAGAAGCCACCTCGGGGGTCCGGTCTGGCGAGGGCTGGCTGGCGGGTTGGTCGATCGGGCATCGGTGACCCGCATCACGCCAGGTGCCTCCCCGATCTGTAAGGGTGCCAGCGCTGATGTCAACCTTCCAGTCAGACACCGCCGCCAAGCTGATCGCCCCCGGGGAGTACGCGGTCGAGCTTTCGGAAAGGTGGTGGGTCGGGCGTGGACCCAACGGTGGATACGTCGCCGCCCTGATGCTGCGGGCCATGAGTCAGGAGGCTGAATCATCAACAGAGCCGGGCAAACACCAGCCTCCCCGCTCGCTGACCGTCCACTTCCTCAACACCCCG
>CAIZLN010000127.1 GCA_903933815.1 uncultured Solirubrobacterales bacterium | reverse complement strand
GTTGTTGAGCAGTTGACTGAGCGCGGAGCGATCTTTGTCGAGGAGGAAACTGAAGTCCCTGAGGGCGAGATCGTAGTTTTCAGCGCCCACGGGGTGGCCCCTTCCGTCCACGAGAACTCCAGGGCCCGGAACCTTCGCACCATCGACGCAACGTGCCCCCTCGTCACGAAGGTTCATGTCGAGGCCCGCAAATTCGCGGCTGAGGGCTACACCATCGTCATGGTCGGCCATGAAGGTCACGAGGAAGTGGAGGGTACGATGGGCGAGGCCCCTGACAGCATCGTTCTCGTCCAGACAGTGGATGAGGTTGACGATCTGGCCATCGAGGACCCCGAGCATGTTGCTCTGATTACCCAGACCACGCTCTCGGTCGATGAAACGGCGGAGATCATCGCCCGGCTGAGGGAACGTTTCCCCGGAATCGTCACCGCCAAGGGCGAAGATATCTGTTATGCCACGACCAACCGTCAGATCGCGGTCAAACAGCTTGCCCGCGAATGTGATCTCGTACTGGTCATCGGCTCCACCAACTCCTCCAACTCCAACCGGCTGGTGGAAGTCGCTCGCGACCACGGTTCGGAGTCCTGGCTGATCGACAACCACACCCAGGTCAAGCCCGAGTGGCTCGAAGGAATACGAACGGTCGGTATCACCTCAGGTGCCAGTGCCCCGGAAGTTCTGGTCGAAGACCTGGTCCGGTACTTCCGCGAACTCGGAGTTGATGACATCTCCGAACTCCGGACGGTTGACGAGTCGGTCCGCTTCATGCTGCCGAAGGAGATCCGCAAGGGCCTCCCGATGGTCCCTTCAAGCTGAGCCGAGGCTGTCGCTGCTCTTCGTCAGGCAGCCCGGGAGGGCGCCGACATGGCAGGCGCCATTCCAGGGAAGGTCGCTCAGCCAGCCAGAGCCGGCGAGAAGCTGATTGACCAGAGTTCCGGGGAAGCTTTCAGTCCCTTGATCAGTCGGATTTCAATCCGGTGTTTCCCGTGGAGATCATGCTCTGCCAGTGAGTACAGGCCCGGTCCGGCGATTTCTACCTGGCCGGTCTCTTCACCATCCAGCCTGAAAGCGATAGAGCCAGCGCCGGATGCCGTGACATGGATGCCGCCGGCCTCATAAGTCACTTCGAGGAAGTCCCCGTCGGCTGCGATCGTCCAGGGACGGTCTCCTGCGGGCATCAACTCTGCTCCCGGTGCGATTACTTTCACGCCTTCAGCATCAGTAGGCCGAAGCGGCGCCATCGGCTCAGGCATCTCCGGGCCGGTGCTGTCCTTTGCTCCCGCTTCTTCCGCGGCGGCCGCATCCCCCTGCTCTGCCTCTTCGCTGCTGCAGCGGTCCGGGGGGCCGGCCACGGCGGCCTGGATGGCCTCCTCGGTCGATCGGTATTCACCCTCCCCGAAGTGAAACCACTTCAACCGGCCACCCCTGCCCCACAGAAAGAGGCTGGGCCAGCCCTCGCAGCCATATGAGCTCCACAGACCCTTCTGATCGTCAATCACCACAGGAAAACTGACGCCCAGCCGCTCGAGACCGACACTGACCACGTCTGGGTCGGCGCCAAAGGGAAGCCTCGGAGCCTGTACGCCGATGACCCTGAGACCCATCGGCTCGTACCGGCGTTGCCATTCGATCAGGTAGGGGAGGGTGCGGACGCTGTTGAGCTGGCTGAAGTCGAAAAAGTGGACCAGCACCGGGCCTTTGGCGGCCAGGGGGGCCATTTTGCCTGGATCGTCGCCTATCCAGTTTCCCTGGGGAGGCAGATCGGGCACGGCGATGTCATCTCGGAGCGGAAGGATGGCCTGATCTTAGGCATCACACAGCCTCCTGCGGTTCGCGGCGACCGGACAGGCGGGCGGTATGATCGTGATCCCTAACAATCCGGACCAGGAGCCAACCTTGAAGAACAGCATGTGGGACCGAATCGAACAGGCGCGCGCCGAGTGGAATGTACTCGAGCATCCCTTCTACCAGCGGTGGTCCGCAGGAGAGCTCAGCCGCGAAGATCTGGCCGATTACTCTGGCCAGTACCGCTACGCCACCGAGGCGATTGCCCGGATGAGCGCCGATGTAGCCTCTGCCGCTCCGGCCTCCGAGAAGGCAGGCCTTGAGGCCCACTCGCGCGAAGAGCACGAGCACATTGCCATGTGGGACGGGTTCGTCGAGGCTGTCGGCGGCACGGTCGGCGCAGAGCCGAATCCCGAGACCCTCGAATGCATCGAGACCTGGACCCGGGAAGACGGCTTCGGCACCCAACTGGCCCGCCTGTACGCAGTTGAGAGCGGCCAGCCCGAAATCTCGAAGACCAAGACCGAGGGACTCGCCGCGCACTACGACATCGCTGACACCCCGGGCAACCGTTACTTCACCGTCCACGAAAAGATGGACGTGCACCACGCAGCTGAGGGACGCAAGCTGATCGAGAAGTACATGAACGACTTCAGTGAGGATGAGCTCGTCGCGGCGGCCGAAGAGGCCTTCAAGGCGAACTGGCGCCTGCTGGACGGGGTCACAGCCTCCTGATCGAGTTACCCCTCGCTCACGCCCTCGCCGCCGGCGAGGACATCCCCATACCGGCGTGGCTCTTCGCCTGGGGCGCTTCAGTTGTACTCATAGTCTCGTTTTTCGCCATCTCGGCGAGCTGGCGCAAGTCACGCTACGAAGCCGACACCTGGCGCCCGGCCGCACCGCGGCTGGGCGCGGTGCTGGCATCGCTTCCCTTTCGCCTCTTCTGCGGAGCGCTCGGGATCTTCCTGCTTGGTGTTGCGATCTGGGCAGGCTTCGAGGGCACGAGCGCCCCAGACCGCAACATCGCGCTGACCCTGATCTTCGTCACCTCATGGCTCGGCTTTCCGCTACTCAGTGTGGCCCTCGGCAACGTCTTCGCGGCCTTCAATCCGTGGAAGGCCATTGCCACACCGATTGCCCTGGCCTACCGCAGGCTCGCCGGCCGCGCACCGGGCCACCTCGAATATCCCGCGTGGCTCGGTCGCTGGCCCGCCGCTGTCGGCCTCGCAGCTTTCGTCTGGCTTGAGCTGATCCACGGAACCGGGGGAGGGGTGTCGGTCGGAGTCGAACCTGAATCCCTGGCCCGGGCAGCCAGCTATTACACGGCCTACACCATGGTGATGATGGCCATGTTCGGCCGGGAGAAATGGCTTGATAACGGAGAAGTCTTCTCTGTCTACTTCGGGATGTTCGGCTCTCTCGGCAAGTTCGAGTTCCGCGACGGAGTGCTCGGTGTCCGTCGTTTTCTCGCCGGTTCGACCAGATGGGTGGAGGGCGCCGGTTCCGTTGCCTTGATCATTACCTCAATAGGCACCACCACCTTCGATGGCGCCCAGGAGGGAGTGTTCAACCGTGGCATCGAGCAGACGGCTGGCTGGTTTGGTGATCTGGGTTTTGGTGCGACGGCTTCAGCGCGGCTGGGAAGCACCACCTTCATGGCCGTAAGTATCGGCATCGTCGCCATCGTCTACCTGATCGGTGTCCGCGGAATGAGCACGATTCCCGGTGCCCCAGACCGCTGGAAGCTCTGGCGTGGATTCGGGCACGCGCTGATCCCGATCGCCTTCGCCTACCTGATCGCCCATTACTTCAGCCTGTTCTTCTACCAGGTGCAGGCCCAGTTCACCTTCCTTCTCTCCGACCCCCTCGGTACTGGTACTACGGACCTTTTTGGAACCGCCTCCTTCGGCATCAACTACGGCGCGATCAACAGTGAGATCGTCTGGTACATCCAGGTGGCCACGCTGCTGGCCGGCCACATAGCCGGACTGATGCTCGCCCACGATCGCGCCATCACCTGCTGGGGCGACTACCGCAAAGCAGCCCGCTCCCAGTACTGGATGCTGGCCGTGATGGTCGCCTTCACCTGCTTCGGCCTCTTCCTGCTCTCAGTCTCCAACGCCTGACCCCGGACACCGCCCGGGAGAGGGTCACGAGTCGGACCCCGAGCCGGCCACGGGCAAGTGAGATACCGAAAGTCAGCGAATATGGCGGATAATCGGGATCTCGGCCCCGCTCAATCCCTCGGCTGGGGGACGATCCGGATGTACGGGCGGGGTTCTTCCCAACCGTCGGGGTAGATCTCCTTTGCCTGGTCGTTGGAGACCGAGCCGGCGATGATCACGTCTTCGCCGTTCTTCCAGTTGACCGGGGTCGCCACCTGATGCTCGGCGGTCAGCTTCAGCGAGTCGATTACCCGGATCACTTCGTCGAAGTTGCGGCCGGTGGTCATCGGGTAGATCAGGATCAGCTTGATCTTCTTGTCGGGACCGATCACGAACACGTTGCGCACCGTCTGGTTGTCGGCCGGGGTCCGGTCACCGGGGTCGCCCGAAACCTCTGCCGGCAGCATTCCGTAAGCCTTTGAGACCTCGAAGTCGGCGTCGCTGATGATCGGGTAGTTCGGTGCGGTGCCCTGGGTCTCTTCGATGTCCTTTGCCCACTCCTCGTGCTTGCCGAGCGGATCGACCGAAAGGCCGATGATCTTCACGCCGCGGGAGTCGAACTCCGGCTTGGCATTGGCCATGTAGCCGAGCTCCGTGGTGCAGACGGGAGTGAAGTCCTTCGGGTGGGAGAAGAGCACTCCCCAGGAGTCGCCGAGCCAGTCGTGGAACCGGATCCGGCCTTCAGTGGTGTCCGCTTCGAAATCGGGTGCTTCGCTTCCAAGGTTGAGAGCCATGCTTTCCTTTCAATCTCCTATTTTCAGATCAGGATTTAGGTATTTATCCAGAATAGAGCATCGGAGCACCGGGCTTCAGCCGGTCCGTGGAATCGAAACCGTTGTCGGAACGCGGGTGGCCGGAGTCCGGCCGCTAGAGAATCTCGTCGAGCCGGGCTTCGATCCTGGCGGCGATCTCGTCGCGGACCGGGCCCTCGCCCAGCCGTTCGACCAGCGCCTGCAGGAAGCCTTCGACTACCAGCGAGCGCCCCTCTTCTTCGGAGAGGCCGCGCGAGTTGAGGTAGAAAAGCTGGTCCTTGTCGACCTGGGCGATCGCCGCTGCGTGGGTGCAGGCGACGTCGTCGGCGAGGATCTCGAGCCCGGGGATTGCATCCGCATGGGCGTCGGGGGAGAGCAGCATGTTGCGGCACTCCTGGAAGGCGTCGGTGCGCTGGGCACCTTCGTCGACCTTGATCATGCCGCGCCACACAGCGGTAGAGCTGTTCGCCAGCACCCCGCGGAAGGCGAGGTCGGAGAAGGTGTCTTCGGCCGCGTGCTCCTGGAGGGTGTCGTAGTCGAGGTGCTGGCTGTTGCCGCCGGCGTATCCGCCCGTGACCCGCGCCTCGGAGCCCTGGCCGGCCAGGTTGGTGGTCATGCGGACCTTGCCGTTGCCGCCGCCGAAACCGAGCGCAGCCCAGTCGAGCTTGCCGTCGCGTTCGACTTCAGAGCGCTGCGAGGAAAAGAGCCAGGCCTTCTCGGAGATGTCCTGCGTCGCGATGTAGTGAAGGTTGGCGTTCTGGCCGACCGAAAGCTCGACGACGGTGTTGAGCATCGCGTCGGTCTCGTCGCTTTCGGAGCCGTAGTGTTCCCAGACCTCTGCCTGTGCGCCCTCTTCGAGCACGATCAGGGTGCGCCAGTGAACGGCCGCGCCGGGGGAGTCCAGGTCCAGGCGGACCTTGATCGCCTCTTCGCAGACCACATTCCGTGGCACGTAGACGAGCACGCCGTCGGTCCAGTTGGCTTCGTTACGGGCGACGAAGGGATCTTCAGCGGGGACGAGCGAGCCCAGCCGGTCCCGGAGCAGGTCCGGGTGTTCACTCAGGGCCTCTTCCAGCCGCATGACGACCACCTCGTCGCTTCCGCCGGAGATTTCGACCTCGGCAGGCGCGTTTTCGTAGGCGTCGAGGTCGAGGCCGCGGAGGTCGGTGAACTCCCAGCCTTTGACCTTCCTGGTTGGCAGCTCGAGGGTCTCGACCAGCGAGGCCCCGTTCCTTCGCCGCTCGGCCAGCCAGTCCGGGCCGGTGAGCGTCGCCTCAGCCAATGGAACCCTCCATCTGCAGCTCGATCAGCCGGTTCAGCTCGACCGCGTATTCCATCGGGAGCTCCTTGGTGACCGGCTCGATGAAGCCGTTGACGATCATCTTTGAGGCTTCTTCCTCGGAGAGCCCGCGGCTCTGGAGGTAGAACAGCATGTCGTCGCCGACCTTGGAGACTGTGGCCTCGTGGCCGATGTCGGCATCGTTCTCATCGATCCGGATCGTCGGGTAGGTGTCGGAACGGGAGTCCTCATCGAGCAGGAGCGCGTCGCAGACGACCTTCGAGCGGGACTCGGTCGCACCGTCGGCGACTTCGAGCAGTCCGCGATATGTCGAGCGTCCGCCGTCCTTGGAGATCGACTTCGAGAAGATCGAAGAGGTCGTCTTCGGGGCACCGTGGATGATCTTGCCACCGGCATCCTGGTGCTGGCCGTTGCCGGCAAAGGCGATCGAGAGGATCTCGCCGTGAGCCCGCTCTCCGAGCAGGTAGATCGAGGGGTACTTCATGGTCAGCTTCGAGCCGAGGTTGCAGTCGACCCATTCCATGGTCGCGCCCTCATGGGCGACAGCGCGCTTGGTGACCAGGTTGAAGACATTCTGCGACCAGTTCTGGACGGTCGTGTAGCGAACCCGTGCGTCCTTCTTTGCGACGATCTCGACCACGGCCGAGTGAAGCGAGTCGGATGAGTAGACCGGGGCGGTGCAGCCCTCGATGTAGTGAACGTCAGAGCCTTCTTCGGCAATGATCAAGGTGCGCTCGAACTGGCCCATGTTCTCGGTGTTGATCCGGAAGTAGGCCTGAAGCGGCATCTCGACCTTGACGCCCTTGGGGACGTAGACAAACGATCCACCCGACCAGACAGCCGAGTTCAGCGCGGCCAGCTTGTTGTCGTTGGGCGGGATGATCGTCGCCCAGTACTCACGGAGCAGGTCTTCATGCTCGCGGAGTGCGGTGTCCATGTCGGTGAAGATCACGCCCTGTGCTTCGAGCTTCTCATTGACCTGGTGATAGACGACCTCGGACTCGTACTGTGCGCCGACTCCGGCCAGGAACTTGCGCTCGGCCTCGGGGATACCGAGGCGGTCGAAGGTGTTCTTGATGTCTTCGGGGACTTCGGACCAGTCGCGGCTGTTCTTCTCAGAGGCACGAACGAAGTAATGGATGTCGTCGAAGTCGATCTGATCGAGGTCGCCTCCCCACTGCGGAGTCGGCCGGGACTCGAACTGCTCCAGCGACCTGAGGCGGAAGTCACGCATCCACTGCGGCTCTTCCTTGTAGCGCGAAATTTCCTCGACAATTTCCCGGTTCAGGCCCTTTGGGGCCTTGTAGGCGTAGCCGGTTTCCGGATCATGAAAGCCGAACTTCTCTTCGTAGTCGGAGTTGATCCCTTCGACCTTTTTCTTCTCGGCAATCGCTTCGGCAGTAGCCATCTCAGACCTCCAGGGTTATCTTGTCGTCGGTAATTCCGACCGGAAAGGTTCGTACCGGCTGAAAAGCGGGAAGGGTTCTCGGCTTGCCGGTACGCAGGTCGAAAAGTGATCCGTGACGAGGGCATTCCACGGTGCAGTCAGCCGGGCTCCACTCACCCTCGGCCAGAGGGCCGTCGTCATGTGAGCACCGGTCTTCGATCGCGAAAAGCTCGCCGTCGCAGTTGAAGACAGCGATCGGCTCGCCTTCGTGCTCGATGATCAAACGTTCGCCAGGCCCCAGATCAGAGACTGGACAGACGGTGACTGTGGTTGTTTTCTCGGGGCTCATGGTCGTGTCAGGTGTTACTTAAGCCGAGTGCGGCACTCGGAAATGAAACTATAGCCACTCCGGAACTCCGACGGATGTCTTCAGCAGGGCAAAAACCGCATTAGGTAGCCCTTACAGGCCCTACTCGTCCCAGTCGGCAGTTTTGCCCAGCCCGGCGCCCTTGACCACTTTGAGCCCGAGCAACGCGCATTTCAGGCGGGTCGCGGAGATGTCGATGCCGAGCAGTTCAAGGACGAACTCTTTCGGCAGCATGATCAGCTCGTCACGGGTCTTTCCGATCAGCTCGTCGGTCAGCATCGAGGTCGCGGCGGTCGAGATCGCGCAGCCCTTTCCGTCGAACATGACTTCGACCACCCGGTCATTCTCGTCCAGCCGGATCGTCACATGCTGCTCATCGCCGCAGAACGGGTTGGTGTCCTCGAACTCGAGGTCCGGGTCGTCGAGGACCCCGAAGTTGTGAGGGCGTTTGTAGTGCTCGAGGATCTGTTCGCGGTATAGCTCTTCCACATGCTCGAGCGTATCTGAACGGATTTCCGGGCACCTTGTCATGCTGCCGGGTGTGATCCCCTTCGAGACATTCGACCGAGACACGATCTCCAGGTATGAGGACAAGCTGGCTATCGCACGCAGCCTTGCCGCCGGAGTAGCGTCCGGCGAGGTAATCGGCGCCGGTTCTGGCAGTTCCGCATTTCTTGCCATCCACGCCATTGCGGAGCGATTCAAGGCCGGAGAGGTCGCTGACGTGACCCTGATCCCGACCTCGATCGAGGTTCAGCTGACGATCGCCAGCCTCGGCCTCCGCGTCGGTGACCTCGCCGCCGACACCCCCTCGTGGCTGTTTGACGGAGCCGATGAGGTCGATCCCGACGGCAATCTCCTCAAGGGCAGGGGAGGGGCGCTTTTTCGGGAGAAGATCCTCTTCCGTGCCACCACCGACCGCCGGGTGCTGGTTGATCCGTCCAAGCACGTCAAGCACCTCGGGTCGCGCTTCCCGGTCCCGGTGGAGGTGGAGCCAATCGCACTGTCGGTTGTCATCCCCGAGCTCGAGAAGCTCTTCCCGGTCGAAATCGAGATTCGCAAGGCCGAAGGCAAGGACGGACCGGTGATAACCGAACATGGCAATCTGATCGTCGACTGCCGTTTTGATGGCATTGACCCCGACCTTGAAAAGCAGATCAAGTCGATCACCGGAGTGGTCGAGTCCGGCCTCTTTCAGGGCTACTCGCCCAATCTCGTATCTATCTGAGTCGAGATTTCGAAGTCAACTGGGGGTAACTTCGGGGAAAACTCAGAGGCCGAAGACGCGGCGGGCGTCGTGAAGGCCTTCGACCAGGCGGTCGACCTCTTCCGTCGTGTTGTAGACGGCGAAGCTCGCGCGGGTGGTGGCGGCGACACCGAGGCGCTTCATCAGGGGCTGGGCGCAGTGGTGACCGGCCCGGACGGCTACTCCATGGCGGTCGAGGATCTCGGATACGTCATGAGGGTGCACGCCCTCCAGATCGAACGAGATCAACCCTGCGCGGTCGGTCGTGTCAGAGGGGCCGAACAGGGTCATTCCCGGAATCTCTTCGAGTCGCGGCAGGGCGTAGGCAGTCAGTTCACGCTCGTGGGCGCCGATCGCTTCCAGTCCGATGCCATTCACCCAGTCGACTCCGGCGCCGAGGCCGGCAGCCTGGGCGATCGGAGGCGTGCCGGGCTCGAACTTCGCCGGAACTGATGCCCAGGTGACTTCGTCCTTGCTCACCTTGTTGATCATCGAGCCCCCGCCTTCGAATGGTTCCATTTCATCGAGGATCTCCCGGCGGCCGTAGAGCACACCGATTCCGGTCGGACCGTAGAGCTTGTGGCCGGTGAAGCCGTAGAAATCAGCACCGATCTCAGCTACATTCACCGGCATCTTCGGCACTGCCTGGGCGCCGTCGACCAAGGTCAGTGCGCCGGCGGCCTTCGCTTCGGCAACGATCTCCGAGATCGGCAGGATCGTGCCGAGCACGTTTGAGACATGAGTGATCGCCAGTACCCTGGGCTCACGCGAAAGGGCGGCGGTCAGGGACTCCCTGTCCAGTCGGCCCTCGTCGTCAATTCCGACCCACTCGATCACCGCACCGGTCCGCTTCGCGATCAGGTGCCACGGCACGATGTTGGCGTGGTGCTCCATCTCGGTGAGTACGATCCGGTCACCGGGCTTCAGGTTGTCTGCTCCCCAGCCCTGGGCGGCGAGGTTGATCGCCGAGGTGACGTTCTTCGTGAAAATGATCTCGCGGGGGTGAGCGCCCAGCAGTCCGGCGACCTTCGCACGGCTGCCTTCATACAGGTTGGTCGCCTCTTCCGAGAGCGTGTGGATGCCGCGGTGGACGTTCGCGTTGTGAAGGCGGTAGTACTCGTCGACCGTCTGGATGACTGCCTCGGGCTTCTGGACCGTGGCACCATTGTCGAGGTACGAGAGCGGCTGGCCCTTTACCTCTCGATGCAGGATCGGGAACTCCGCCCTGATCGACTCAAGCGCTCTGCCACCGACCGTTACGGCCGACGGTGCCGGAGTCGGGGCGGCGGGACTCATGTGGCCCCTGCCCCGACCTCCTCCTTGATCCACCCGTAACCCTCAGCCTCGAGCTGATCGACGAGCTCCGAGCCGCCCTCTTTCACGATCCTGCCCTCGAACATGACATGGACCGTGTCGGGCTTCACCATGTGGAGCAACCGCTGGTAATGGGTGATGACCAAGGCGCCCATATCGGGGCCGGTGAACTTGTTGATCCCGTCGGCCACGGTGCGCAGGGCATCGATGTCGAGGCCGGAGTCGGTTTCGTCCAGAATCGCCATCTGGGGCTTCAGGAGCGCGAGCTGGAGCAGCTCCATGCGCTTCTTCTCACCGCCGGAGAAGCCGTCGTTCAGATACCGACTGGAAAAATCCTGAGGGATGTTTGCCAGGTCCATCGCCTCTCTGGCCTGGGCGGCGAACTCCTTGATCTTCAGCGGAGCTTCGCCGCGAGCTTCACGCTGGGCGTTCAGGATCATCCGCAGGTACTTGCTGACCGCGACCCCCGGGATGGCAACCGGGTACTGGAAGGCCATGAAGATTCCGGCCTGCGAGCGTTCATTCGGGGCCGCCCCGGTGATGTCCTCACCTTTGAAGTGGATCGAACCTTCGGTGATCTCGAGCGCGGGGTGGCCCATGATCGCGTTGGCGAGAGTTGACTTCCCGGATCCGTTCGGGCCCATCAGGGCATGGACTTTGCCCTTCTCGACCGAGAGGTCGAGGCCGCGGAGGATTTCTTTGTCTCCGACGCTGACATGAAGGTTCTTGATCTCTAGCTCTGCCAAGGAAATGGCTCCGTTTCTTCGTTCAGGTGATTGGTGGGTGGTTCAGGCTGGGGCGGCGGCCTTCGCCGGCTCGCCCTTTGCGCGCTCGCCTGCCGGCTTCGAAAACTCGACCAGCTCGGCCAGGGTTGTGCCCAGCAGTGCCCGGTTGACACCGCTCTGGACCCGGGTCCAGAGCAGTTTGGTCGCGCAGGCCCGGTCCGAGTTGCTTTCGTGAGAGCAGAGGACCTTGCCTTCTGGTGATTCATGAAAGCACTCCATCGGGGCGATCTGGCCTTCGAGGGCCTCTACCACCTCCAGCATGGTGATCTCGGTGGCCGGGTGGGCCAGGCTGTAACCACCATGAGCGCCACGGGTCGAGGTGACCAGACCGGCGCGACGGAGCTTGGCCACCAGATGCTCCAGGTACGAAAGCGGAAGGCGCTCTGCCTCGGCTACCGAACTAAGCGAAACCGGACCGGAATCGGGCTGCCGACCCAGTTCGACCATGAGTCGGACTCCGTATTCAGCTTTGGTCGAAAACAGCATGGATCTAAATCCTAGAGCATTGGTCGGGTTGGGCCTGTCGGACCTCCGCAGCCCAGTCCGTCATGCCATCTGGGGCCAGCATCCAAGGTCTGAAGACGGGCTGGTCTGGTGTCGGCTGTCGCAGCGTCACTCAGGGCTCGATCAGGCCCCTGCGGATCGCGTAACGGACCAGTTCGACCCGGTCTCGCATACCGAGTTTCTTCATGGCGTTGGCCCGGTGGTTTTCGACCGTCTTCTCGGACAGGTGGAGCATCTCGGCGATCTCCCGGCTCGTATTCGCTTCGGCGACCATTTTGACGATCTCCTCCTCTCGTGGTGTCAACTCCGATTCGACCTCCGCCCCGCGTTCAAGTACATCCCGAATGAGCGCTTGCTGGGCGGCGGGGGAGAGGAAAGGCTCGCCACGCTCGACCGATCGAATCGCATCCAGGAGGTCTGTGTCGGCCTGTGACTTGAGCACGTACCCGGAAGCCCCGGCCTTCAACGCTTCGAAAAGGTAGCGCTCGTCGTCATGCATTGAGAGGATCAGAATCGAGACTTCTGGTGCCTGGGCCTTGATTTCCCTGGTCGCCTGAAGTCCGGTCAGACCCGGCATCTTTACGTCCAGAATTGCGAGGTCCGGGCGTTCACGAATCACCGTATCCCGTGCGTCGATGCCGTTTGCTGCTTCAGCGACCACCTCCAGGTCTGGCTGGCGCTCGAGCAGCAGCCTGATTCCGGAGCGTACGATGCCATGGTCGTCGGCAATCACGATTTTCATTTCTGCTGATCCTCACGGTGGGTTGACCGGGCTGGCACGTTTAGCCGGATCGTAGTGCCGCTACCGGGCCTGGATTCGGTTTCCAATTCGCCTCCGACCAGCAAGGCACGCTCGCGCATTCCCCCGATTCCGAGCCCGGTATTTGCCTCAGCGAAGGAAAACCCCCTGCCGTCATCCTTGACACTCAGCTCGACCCCGCTTGGCCGGCGTTTAATTCGGACCTCGATCCTGTCGCCTTCGCTGTGACGAATTGCGTTGCCGACCGCCTCCTGCGAGACACGGTAGATGACCAGCTGAGTGTCGGGGTCGAGGTCGCCGAGGTCACCTTCACAATCGAAGCTCACTTCAAAGCCGGAGCGGCCGAGCTGCTCGACCTGGCCAGCAATTGCCGCCTTCAGCCCCAGGTCATCGAGAGCCGTCGGCCTCAGCTGGCGGGCTACTGCGAGCAGTTCATCCATCGCCTGATGCGCGAGGTTACTGGTTTCGCTGATTTCAGCCTCAAGCGCGGGTGGGGCCTCTGCCCTGGCGGCTTCCAGTCGAAGCAGCACACCGGTGAGTGACTGATTGACCTGATCATGGAGGTCCCGCGCCACTCGGGCCCGCTCCTCCTCCTGGGCCCGCAGCGCTGCGCTTGAGCTTCGCCTGCGCTCGGCCTCGAGGCGACGCATCATCCGAAGGAAAGCAAGCTCGAGCCGCTCGACTTCTTCTGAATCGGCCTTACCGTCGATGCCCGGCGGGAGGTTCGCGCCGG
>CAIZLN010000126.1 GCA_903933815.1 uncultured Solirubrobacterales bacterium | reverse complement strand
CGGGGTTGAGGAAGCGCTCGAAGAAGAGGTCGTGCTCGATCGGGTCGATGTCAGTGATGCCGAGCGAGTAGGAGACGATCGAGCCGGCCGCCGAGCCTCTGCCCGGACCGACCGCGATGCCGTTCTCCTTGGCGTACTTGACGAAGTCCCAGACGATCAGGAAGTAGGACGGGAAGCCCATCTCCTCGATCACTCCTAGTTCGAACTCGAGCCGCTCACGTGCTTCGGCCGGAACAGGGTCGCCGTACCGGACCTTCAAGCCTTCTTCGGCGACACGGCGCAGCATCGCTTCGGGCGGCGAACCATCACCGGTCGGGTAGTCAGGAAGCAGGATCTCCCCCAGTGGGATCTCGACGTTGGAGCGTTCGGCGATCTCCAGAGTCATCGGCACTGCCTCCGGCCACTCGGCGAAGGCGGCGGTCATTTCGTCGCCGTCCTTGAGGTAGAACTCGTTCGTATCGAAGGTCATCTTCGGCGCGTCCAGGGTCGACTTGGTCTGGACGCAGAGCAGGGCAGTGTGGTTGTCGTAGTCCTCGCGGCGCAGGTAGTGGACGTCTGCTGTGGCAACCAGCGGCCGGCCCACCTCCCGGGCGATCCGGGCGATCTCAAGGTTGGCCTTGTCCTGATCGGGGATCCGGTTCTTCTGGACTTCCATGTAGACCTGATCGGGACCGAAAACCTGGATCAGCTCGTCGAGGTGGGCCCGGGCCTGGTCGGGCTGGTCCTCGACCAGCCGCTTGACGAAGCGCGACTGGAGGCAGCCGGTGAGGCAGATGACGCCCTCGGAGTGCCGGTCGAGCAGCTCCATGTCGATGTTGGCCTTGCCGCGGTGGTAGCCCTCCAGAAAACCTTCGGAGCTGAGCGCAACGAGGTTCTTGAACCCGGTGTTGTTTTCGGCCAGCAGGGTGAGGTGGTTGCGCTCGTAGCGCCCCATCTCCCTGACCGTGTGGCGGTCATCAACGTAGTAGGCCTCGATCCCGAGGATCGGCTTGACGTCGTTCTCCCGGCAGGCCTTGTACATGTCGAGCGCGCCGTTCATGACGCCGTGGTCGGTCAGGCTGAGCGCCGGCATGTTGAGCTCGGCCGCACGGGCTGCCATTTCCTTGATGTTGCACGCGCCATCCAGCACCGAATGCTCGCTGTGAACGTGGAGGTGGGCGACCTGGGCGCCGCTGTAAGTGCCTGAACTCATGCACACCATCATGGCAACCGGACCTGACGTCACCCCGGCCCGAAGTGGTCGAAATCACGGAGTTTGCAGCAACAGTCTCAGCTCCGATCCCGGATCCTGACCAATAGCATTCTCTTGAATGATTTTCCTGCTCAGACACGGCGAGGCCGAGAACGATTTCGGCGGCGGAGATGCGGCCAGACATCTGACTGAAAAGGGGCGCGAGCAGTCCGATGCTGCCGGCCGGGCCATGAACAGGCTTGGGTTCGAGATTGACGCCTGCCTGGCCAGCCCGAAAGTGCGGGCCCGCGACACGGCGCTGCTCGCCTGCCGTCACCTCGACCTCGAACCTGAAATCTGCCCGCCGATCGCCGATGGTCGCTACGACATCCTCGATATTGTCGCCGGCCGAGGCAACGTGCTGCTGGTCGGCCACGAACCCGACCTGTCCTCGGAGATCGCCCGACTCACCGGATCCCGGCTGAAGATGAAGAAGGGTGGCCTCGCAGTACTCGACCGCCACACGCTGCGTGCTCTCCTGCGACCGGCCGAGCTGGCCGCGATCGCAGGCGGGTGACCGGCGATCAGTCTGAGGTGGTTATCCCGCGCAGACCCAGGCACCGGGGCCATCATTGGCCCAGATCAGTGCGGCGATGCGGTCCTGCTCGGCTTTCGAAGCCTCGTGGGGCAGGCCGGTGCCACCGTAGGCCTCCCAGGTTGACGGGATGATCTGGTAGGCACCTCCGGCTCCGCTGGAAGCGTTCAGAGCCGAGTAGTTGCCGCCGGACTCACACATCACGATGTAGGTCGGGATTGAGTAGGGACCGCCGAGCTGGGCTGCGACCTTGTCTTCGGCTTCACCGGCGCTCCCGGCTGTCTGGCGCTGGATCTGCTGCTCCCACCGCTCAATGCCTGCCTCCAGCTCACCGATCTCCTTCCGACGCGAACTGCTCCTGGCGGCGAACCTCGTGGCACTGGCCTCGGCCCTGGCCCGCGCCGCCGCAATCTCGGCTCGAGCGGCGTCCAGCGCTGCCACCTGCGCCTCTGCAGCGTCTGTCAGCTCACCCAGCCGGGCGACCGACGACCTGAGCGAGTTGCGCACCGAGCGCACTCTTCCAGCGAGCTGCTGGTCGGCATCCCTGATTGCGAGCAGATACTCCGCCCGGCTGCTCAGGTCGGCGAAGTCAGCGGAGCCGAGCACCACATTGATGGTCTCAACCGGGCCGGCGATGTAGATCGCGGTGAGCCGGCCGGCGAGCAGGCGCTCCGCACGGCGCAGACGCTTGCGGGTCTGCTCGAGGTTGGAGGTCTCGTCTTCGAGCTCGGCCTGGAGTTCGTCGACCCGGGCTGCCCCGGATTCGATCTGCCCGGAGAGATCCGCCTCCTTGGCGGAGGCGGCTTCGGCCTGTTGAGCAGCAAGGTCGTACCCGGAGCGGTCCTGGTTGAGCTGGGCCGAGAGGTCCTCGATCTGCCCGGCCGCGGCTGAGCTCTGCTGCTGCAGGCGGTCGACGCTGCCGGTTGCGCCTGAAGCCAGAGGCAGGCAGAAGCAGGTGACGGCCGCCAGAGCAGCCGCGAACTTGAGGGGTTTCATCGGATCAGGCCCTGCCTGGTCCTGGAATTGTCAGATTTGAAGCCAAAGCCGCCTTCCACCGTAGACAAAGGCACCGTCGGCACCCCGGACTACGGGGTCGGGCGCAACACCGATTGCGGGCGGCTCCTGCTCAGGCTTCGGGAACGTCGCGGGTTGCGACGTATCCGGCGACGCCTATGGCGGCGATGCCTGCGAGAACCCCGGCCCCGGCGATGGCCGCCGTCTTCGGATCCACCTTGCGCCTGATGAAAATCAATGCGAGCTTGACCGTCAGCCGGCCGATCAGGTTGTAGATCACTGCTCTTCCTTTCGGTTACGGACCCGGTGGGCCATCCGGCTCTGAAGTGAAAAGAGTTCGATGAACCCGGGGCTGGCATTCTGCGAGAACTCCCCTCCGGATTCACCGAAGGACGCCAGGTTTTCATCGTATAGCGCGTAGGGCGAAGTGCGGGCAACCGGGGTCGCGGAGCCCTTGAACAGCTTCATCGTCACCTCACCGGTCACAAACTCGTTGGCCGAGTCCATGAAGGCATCGAGGTCAAGACGGAGCGGCTCGTGCCACAGCCCGGCGTAGGCAAGGTATGCCCAATGCCGATCGAGCGAGTGCTTGAAGTTGTTCTGGTGGATGGTCGAGACGACCTTCTCGAGGTCCTGATGGGCAGTCAGCAGGATGGCAGCGGCCGGGACCTCGTAGATGTCGCGCACCTTGAGTCCGACGATGCGGTCCTCGATGTGGTCGACGATCCCGCAGCCGTGGCGGCAGCCGGCATCGGCTGCGGCCTCGAGCAGCTCGACGAAGCCCATGCGCTCGCCGTTGAGGCTGACCGGACGGCCGCCCTCGAATCCGACCTTGACGTACTCCGGCTCGTCAGGCGCCAGCTCCGGTCGCGTCACCAGCTGGAAGACGTCATCCGGCGGCGGAGTGCCGAGCGATTCGATTCCGCCACCCTCGGACGAGCGGCCCCAGAGGTTGTCGTCGATCGAGTACGGCGGTGCCGAGGTTCCGCCCTTGAGCGGGATGTTGTGAGTCCGGCAGTACTCCAGTTCCTCGTCGCGGCCGATCTGCCAGGAGCGGACCGGAGCGATCATCTTCAGATCCGGATCCAACGCGGCGACGGTCGCCTCGAGCCGAACCTGGTCGTTGCCCTTGCCTGTACAGCCGTGGGCAAGTGTGTCGCAGCCGGTCCGGGCGGCTTCTTCGACACCGAGCTTGGCGATCAACGGCCGGGCGAGTGAGGTAAACAGCGGGTATCCGCCGCCGTAAAGAGCATTGGCCTTGATCGCCGGCAGTACGTATTCCTCGGCGAACTCCTCGCGGGCATCAATGACGATCGTCTCAATCGCCCCCATCGCCTTGGCCTTGTCGGTGACTTCGGTGTAATCCTCTCCCGGCTGGCCAAGGTTGATCGTCAGGGTCACGATTTCAGCCCCGTAGGCTTCCTGAATCCAGTGCAGCATGACGCTTGTGTCCAGTCCGCCGGAGTAGAGCAGCAGGACACGGTTGACCTCTTCGGGCACGGCTTCGTAAGAAGCGCTTGGAGCAGGCAGCGAAGCCAGCGACATGTCCCTCACGGGCCGATCCCTCCGCTGGAGTCAGGACTGTCGGTTCCAGTGCCCGGACTGACCCCGCCCGACGCATCCGGGGCCGCTCCGCCACCGTCATTCGTGCCTGAGTCGGGAACCGGCTGAGGCGAGACACCTCCGCTGCCGTCAGTGCCGCTTCCGTCATCGCCGCCGTCGTCAGTCGGACCGACCGGCTGCTCGTCGGGATTGACCGGAACTACGGCTGGGACGTCAGTTGTGGTGCCGGTCTGCTCGTTGCTTGAGCCACCTCCACCCGAAATCACGACCACGGCGAGGATGAGGCCTGCGATCACCGCCAGAAGAGCTATCACCAGGTAGCGAAGGTGACGCTGCTGCTCCTCGGGCTCCACCGGCCCACGACCGTTTCCGCGGCTTCCGCCTCGGTCGTTTCGCATAATCCTCGTCGGGTCGTCACTCATCTGAAGCTCCTCCGGTAAGTTCGGTCATCTCTGATGGTATCCGGATAGTCACTGGCTGCCCGCCTTCCCCCTGAGGTCACTCAGCGCGCTGCCTATCGCCTCGACTGCAGCGGCTGCCTGCCTGTCTGACAGCACGAAAGGCGGCAGCAGGCGGAGGGTGTCCGGACGCGGAGCGTTGGCAAGGAAGCCACGGTTCAGGAGCTCCGCATTGAGCTGGCGGGCATCAAGGCCTGCATCCAGTCCAAGTCCGATCATGAGCCCGCGCCCGCGTACCTCGGCGACTCCGGAGATCTGCCCGAGGGCGGTAGCGAGAAACCCGCCAAGCTCCCGGATTCGACGAAGCATGTCGGGCTCGTCAACGGTATCGAGTACCGCGAGCGCCGCCGAAGCTGCGACTGGCCCTCCGGCAAAAGTGGAACCGTGGTCACCGGGTTCCAGCACCTGACCAAGCTCTTCAGAGTTGACACATGCCCCGATCGCAACACCGCCGCCCAGCGCCTTTGCGGTGGTCAAAACGTCGGGACGGACAGCAGTCTGCTCGTACGCCCACAGGGACCCGGTCCGGCCGACTCCCGTCTGGACCTCATCAAAAATCAGGAGCGCGCCTGATTCGTCGCAGAGCCTGCGGGCAGTTGAAAGGGTTTCCTCCGAAACGGGGAACACACCGGCCTCACCCTGGACGGGCTCCAGGAGAATGGCCGCCGTCTCAGTGGAGAAGGCGGTCTTCAGGGCCTCAGCGTCGTCGAACGGAACTGCGGTGAAGCCGGGCATCATTGGGCCGAGAGCTTTGTCTGCAGCCAGTCCGGGGGTTGCAGAGAGTGCGCCGTAGGTTCGCCCGTGGAAGTCCCCCTCGAAAACAATGATCTGTGGATTCTCGATACCGCGCCCGTGGGCATGCTTGCGGGCAATTTTGATTGCGCATTCATTGGCTTCGGCACCAGAGTTGCAGAAGAACACAGGCCCACCGATTGAGCGCAGCGAGAGCCGCTCGGCCAGGTCGACCATCGGCTCCGTATAAAAGAGGTTCGAGACATGAAGCAGATCCTGCGACTGGCTGGAGACCGCTTCCACTACTCCGGGTGAACAGTGTCCGATCGAGGTGACCGAAATGCCCGAAAGGAGGTCGACGTACTCCCGGCCATCTTCGTCAAAGAGCAGCGCGCCGTCACCACGGACGAACTCGACTTCAGCCCGACGGTAGGTCTGCATGATGAAGCGATGCTCGCGATCCTTGAGCCCGGGCTTCAAGCAGTTACCTCGATCCCAGGAATTATCGTCACGGCGTGACCTTCGTTCCGATCCCGGCATCGGTGAACAGCTCGAGCAACAGCGAATGCGGCCTGCGCCCATCAATGATGTGTGCGTGCCGGGTGCCTCCCGCGATCGCGTCAAGGCAAGCTCCAAGCTTCGGCCTCATACCACCGGAGATCGAATCCATTTTCGCTTCTACCTCGGCGACCGTCGCCTCGGAAATGCGGGTTGTTTCATCCTCGGGATCCTCGAGCCAGCCGACTACATCGGTGAGAAAGATCGCCTTGTATGCGCCGAGCGCGGCAGAGACTTTTCCGGCTGCATCGTCGGCGTTGACGTTGTAGGAGTTGCCCTCACGATCCGAGGCCGAAGACGCGATCACCGGAATGTAGTCAGCGGCGATGTGGTTGAGCACATCCACATCGACCCGCTCGATCTGCCCCACGAACCCGACTTCGGCCGCATTGGCAACCGGAGCGACCTGAAAAAGTGTGCCGTCCTCACCGGATAGGCCTACCGACGGCTGGCCGGCCCGGTTGAGTCGGCTGACGAGATCGGCGTTTACCTTGCCGAGCAGGACCATCTTTGCGACTTCGACTGTCTCACGGTTGGAGACACGCAGCCCGTCGTGGAACTTCACCTCCATCCCAAGCCGTCGCATGTAGTCGGTGATCTCCGGCCCACCTCCGTGCACCACGATCGGGTTCAGTCCGACGTACTTGAGCAGCACGACATCGGTGGCGAATGCCTCCCGCAGATGTTCGTCACGCATCGCGGCGCCACCGTATTTGATGACCACCGTACGCCCGTGAAACTCACGGATGTACGGCAGCGCCTCAAGCAGGACCCCAACATTCTCGGGGTCGTCGGAAAGGCTTCTCTTGAGAACTTCGGGAACTTCCATTTCTCCGGTATCGCTTTCCATATCGGCCTCAGGTCGTGTATTCGGCGTTGATGACTATGTATTCATGAGTCAGGTCGCTGAAATAGACATGCGCCTGACCGTCGCCCCGGTCCAGCTTCAAACCGAGTTCGGCTTCGCGCTGCTCGCCGGCAAGCTCGTCGGCGGAAATCACGTCCGGTCCGAGTTCGGTGATGTCGGACCCCGCCAGAGCGGCACCGGCCGCCTGGGCGATACGGCCCCAGTTCGGGTCACGTCCAAGCAGTGCGGTCTTTACAAGTGGAGAGTTGGCAATCTGGCGGGCGACCAACTCAGCCTCACCGTCGTCAGCCGCCCCGGTGACCTCGATCCGGCCGACCCGTGTTGCGCCTTCACCGTCGGCGACGATCTCGAGTGCCAGCTGGAGCAAAACCGCGTCGAGCAGTCCTTCCGGGAGATCTTCTCCGGAGCTGCCACTCGCCTGAAGCAACACGGTGTCGTTGGTGCTCATCTGGCCGTCGACCGTGATCCGCTCGAACGATCCATCAACCGCTCGCCGCAAGGCCTCATCGGCTCGGCTCACTTTCGCATCGGTCTGGACGAAGCAGAGCATGGTTGCGAAGCCCGGCTCGATCATTCCGGCCCCCTTTGCCTGGGCGGAGATCGTGACCCCGCCCGACTTCAGCGTGCAGCGCTTGGGCCACTTGTCGGTGGTCATGATCGCCTCGGAGAACCGGACTGCCCCGTCCGGGCCGAGTCCGCCGACAAGACCTTCGATCGCAGCCAGAACCTTGTCCATCTCCATCGGGACCCCGATCACTCCGGTCTCGGCGACGGCAACAGTGCCGGACTCGAGGCCGAGGGCGGCTCCGGCTGCGTCACGCATCGCCAGGGCATCGGACATGCCCTGCTCACCCGTTGCGGCGTTGGCGTTGCCGGAGTTGACGATCGCCGCCCGGATCGAGTCCTGCTGGAGGTGATCCCGACAGACCCGGATCGGAGCCGCGGCAGCCGCGTTCCGGGTCAGCAGGATCGAAGAAGTAAGCCCGGGCTCGTCACAGACGACCAGGCCGAGATCGGTGCCGCCGTCGTTCTTGAGGCCGCAGTGAACCGCGCCGGCCCTGAACCCGGAGGGCAGCACCGACGAATCGATCTGTTCGAAGTCAGCGGGCGGCGTGACCCAGCGTGAGTTGAAGAAAGACTTGTCGCCCGATTCGCTCACAGGCCGGCCGTCTCTTCGATGCCGAGCATCAGGTTGAGGCTCTGGATCGCTTGCCCGGATGACCCCTTCCAGAGGTTGTCGATCGCCGAGAAGACAACCACCCTGTCATCCCCGGCGAGCACCTGGATGTGGCAGCGGTTACTCGCCCGGATGTCCCGCATTCCTGGTGGACTGTCGACCAGGTTGATGAAAGGCTCGCCTTCGTAGCGGGCGGCGTAGAGCGAGTCCAGCTCCGCCTGGCCGAGCTCCCGCGAAGTCCTCAGGTAGCAGCTGACCAGCTCACCCTGGTCCACCGGGACGAGGTGAGGGACGAAGGTCAGGTGCTCGGCACCGGAGCCGCTCGGCGAAAGCAGGTTCAGCTTCTCGATGATCTCGGGCCGGTGGCGATGCCCGGTCGGCTTGTACGGGGTCACGTTCTCGGTAACCCCGACGAACGAGGTCGCCTCTCCCCCGTTCCGTCCGGCTCCGGAAACCCCGGACTTGGCGTCGATCACGACGTCTTCGATCAGTCCGGCCTCAGCCAGCGGTGCCAGGCCGAGCAATGCGGCCGTCGGGTAGCACCCGGGCCCGGCCACCAGTCCGGCCTTGCGAATCTCTTCCCGGTTGAGCTCGGGCAGGCCGTAGACGGCGCCGTCGAGGAGCTCCGGCGCACCATGCTCGCCGTAGAAGCGTTCGTAGGTCGGCAGGTCTTCCAGTCTGAAATCGGCTGAGAGATCGACCACACTGAGGCCCATTCCACGCATCTCGGCGACGACCGGTGCCGAAGCCCCGTGCGGGTAGGCCACGATGCCGGCTTCGACATCCTCGAAGGCCTCGGGTCCGACTTCGGTGATCTCCAGCGGCACCTGGTAGCGCGGGTAGAGATCGCTGAGCTTCCGGCCCTGCTCCGAGCGACCGGTGATCCGGGCAAGCTCGAGCCGCGGGTGATGCCAGACAAGCCACGCCGAGAGGGCACCGGTGTATCCGGTGACACCGGCGACCATGACCCTGGCGACCGCACCCTCGGGGGCTATCGGCTGCTTCAGCTCAGCCACGGAGTCTCCCTCCCAGTCCTTCCAGTGCGGAAACGACCGCCTTCCAGGCCGGATCAACCTCTTCGTCGCTGAGGGTGCGATCTGCAGCGCGGAAGCGCAGCCTGAGCGCGATGCTCTTCTCATCCTCGGCGATGCCCTTGCCCCGGTACACGTCAAAGATGGCGGTGTCGACCAGGAGCGGACCGCCGGCCTCACGGACGGCCGCAAGTACCTCTCCCGCAGCGACTTCGTCAGCGATCACGACCGCGACGTCCCGGTCGACCGGCGGGAACGGCGTGAAGTCCTCGTAGACCTCGTTGCCGAGCGGTGATGCTTCCAACAGTCCGGCAAGCTCGATCTCGAAGGCGAGGCAGTTGACCAGATCCCATTCGGAGGCGATCGCCGGGTGGATCTCGCCGATCCATCCGAGGGAGGACCCGCTGGCCAGGACCTCGCCGCAGCGTCCGGGATGCAGGAAGGGCTGCTCGCCGGGCCGAACGGTGAGCGGGACGCCGAGTCCCGCGCCGAGCCGCTCCAGTACGCCCTTCAAAGCGTAGAAGTCAGCCGCTTCGCGGGTGTCCGACCAGGACGGCGGATCCAGCGGGCCGGTAACCAGCGCTGCGAGGTGCTGGAGTTCATTGGCGGGCGCCCGACGCTTGCCTGGGAAGTCGCCTCCGAGTGGTCCGGGGCCGACGTCTGCCGCTGGCAGGTATACCCGGCCGGATTCGAACAGCCCGACCCGTTCGGCGCCGCGGGAGAGGTTCCGCTGGGCCGCACCGAGCAGCGAGCCGAGCAGGGTTGTCCGCATCACAGACTGGTCTTCGGAAAGCGGGTTCGAGAGGGTGACTGGCGTAGCCCGCGGGTCGGGCGCTGCGATCCTCAGCCTGGCCGCCTCCCCGGGGTCGGTGAAGCTCCAGCCGACGATCTCGTTCAGGCCTGTCTCTCGCAGGGAGTCCTCGGCCCGCCGTTGCAGGGTCTGCTGCCGGCTGAGCCCGCCGACTGCGTCAGAACCTGCCGGCAGCGTGGCTGGCAGGCGGCGGTCGAGATCGTTGACCCGGCCGACCTCCTCGACCAGGTCGATCTCCCGGGTGACGTCGAAGTACCGGTCGGGCGGAACTGTGATGACGAGGTCGCTGCCGTCGCGTTCGACACCGAAGCCGAGGCGCTCGAGTGCTTCGGCCTGCTCGTCGATTGCGATCTCCATGCCGAGGATGCGCTCGACCCTGCCTCCCCGCAGCTTCAGCTCACGCGACTCGGGCATGCCGACCGAGACGTCAACCATGCCTTCGACCACCGTCGCGCCACAGATCTCGGTGAACAGCTTCCCAGCGACGATCTGAGCCCGTTCGGCGAGCGCCGGGTGGAGCTGCTTCTCGAACCGCGCCGAGGCCTCCGAGCGCAGGTTCAGCTCGCGCGAGCTCTTGAGGATGTTCGGGCCCTTCCAGGTCGCTGCTTCGAGCAGAACCGAGGTGGTCGAATCCGAGACCTCAGAAACCGAGCCCCCCATGATCCCGGCAATCGCAGCCGGACCGTTGCGGTCGCAGACCAGCACCATGCCGGGCTTGAGTTCACGCTCGATTCCGTCCAGGGTGGTGATCCTCTCTCCCTCGATGGCCGAGCGCACGGTCAGCTCGCCACCAGGCACGAGGTCGAGGTCGAAGGCGTGGAGCGGCTGACCGGTGAGCAGCATCACGTAGTTGGTGATGTCGACCACGTTGTTGATTGGCCGCTGCCCTGCGGCGACCAGCCGCGACTGAAGCCACTTCGGCGAGGGGGCAATCGTGACGTCGGTAAAGGCCCTGGCGGTGAAGCGCGGGCACATCTCCGGGTCTTCGACCGTGACCGATACGACCGCCTCGACAGCGCCCCCTGTCTGGACTTCCGGGCCCTGCCACGGCGGCGGCGCCAGTTCAGCGCCGGTGATCGCCTGAGCCTCCCGGGCTACCCCGTAGACGCTGAAGCAGTCGGTCCGGTTAGGCGTCACCTCAAGTTCGAGCACGGCCTCATCGAGGGCGAGGACTTCAGCCGCCGGGGTGCCCGGCGCGGCCAGACCCTCCTCGAGAACCATGATTCCGTCGCTCTCGGTCCCCAGACCGAGTTCGACCTCGGAGCAGATCATGCCCTCCGAGGCGACGCCCCTGAGCTTGGCCTTGCGGATCCTGTTGCCGTCAGGCATCACTGCCCCCGGGAGGGCGACGACCACGGTCTGGCCTGCAGCGACGTTCGGTGCCCCGCAGACGATCGTGCGGAGGCCGTCGCCGACCTCCACCTGGCAGACACTGAGCCGGTCGGCGTCAGGGTGCGAACCAGCCTCGCTGACCACTCCAATGACGAAGCCCGAGGGATCCGGCGGTCCGACCCTGGCGACACGCTCGACCTCGGTGCCGGTCATCGCCAGCCGTTCGGCCAGCACACCAGGCTCGAGGCCGGGATCACAGTATTCCGCCATCCAGGAGTAGGGAACCTTCATGAGAACTGCTCCAGCAGGCGCACGTCATTGTCGAAGAAGAGCCGCAAGTCCCCCACTCCGTGCCTCAGCATCGCAATCCGCTCGATCCCGAAGCCGAAGGCGAAACCGGTGATCTGGTCGGAGTCGTAGCCGGAGTCGGACACGAAGCCGAACACGTTGGGGTCAACCATGCCGGCCCCTCCCAGCTCGATCCAGCCGATCCCCTTGCAGAGGCCGCAGCGCGAACTGTCATTCAGCGTGCCTGTGCCGCTACAGCGAAAACAGGAGACGTCGAACTCGACCGAAGGCTCGGTGAACGGGAAAAAGTGCGGCCGCATCCGGATCTCTCTGTCCGGGCCAAAGATCTCCCGCAGCATCGCCAGCAGGGTCCCCTTGAGGTCGGCCAGAGTGATGCCTTCACCAACCGCGAGGCCCTCGACCTGATGGAACATGGGGCTGTGGGTGGCATCGGAGTCCCGGCGGTAAGTCTTGCCGGGCACGATCATGAAGATCGGCGGCGGTGCGGCCTCCATCGCCCTGACCTGCATCGGTGAGGTGTGAGTCCTGAGCAGTACGTCGCGCGGACCGTCGCCGGCCTCAACCGGTCCGGCCGGGTCGACGTAAAAGGTGTCCTGGAGCATCCGGGCAGGATGGTCTTCGGGGTGGTTGAGAGCAGTGAAGTTGTAGAAGTCGTGCTCGACCTCGGGACCTTCCATCACCCGGTAGCCGAGACCGACCATGACATCTTCGATCAGCCGTCTGGTCCTGGTGATCGGGTGGAGGTGGCCGACCGCTCGGGCCGGGGAGCCGGGCAGGGTCACGTCGATCCTGTCCTCGACCAGCCCGGTCTCGAGTTCTGCCGCAGCAAGTTCGGCGCCACGCTCTTCGATTTGCGCCTCGAGAGCCTTTCTGGTCCGGTTGGCGGCGCCACCCACGGGTCCACGTTCAGCCGGTTCAAGGTCAGCGATTCCCCTGAGGATTGCTGTGAGCTCGGCCTTGCGTCCGAGCCAGGTGACCCGGACCTCTTCGAGCTCAGCCGCAGAAGCGGCCGCTGAGACTGCCTGCCGCCCGCCGGCTTCGATCTGTTCGATTCTGTCGACCATGCTTGGCAACTAACTCGATTCCTGCCCGGAAGAGGGCGACGACAGCCGCTCACAGGCGATGGCCGCAGCGGCCGCTACATTGAGCGACTCCGGGCCCGCCGCCCGCAGCGGGATGGTCCAGGATGTTGAGCAGTTCTTCAATACCGGAGCCGAAATCCCTTCACGCTCGGATCCAAGGCAGAGGGTGACGGGCGAGCTGTGTGGAGCAGGCCTGGCTCCGCCTTCGGCCACCATGGCAATCCTCGGCTCAGGTGTCGCGTCGAGACCGCCCTTCAGGAAGGGCTGGGTGAAGACCGAACCCATGCTCGCCCTCACCGCTCCCGGAGAGAACGGGTCGGCAGTGCCAGGACCGAGAACCACCGTCGCATCCAGCAACGCATCTACAGTCCGCAGGATTGTGCCGACGTTCCCGGGATCCGAGAGGCCATCCAGAAAGACACAGGTCTGCGAGGCCTCGGAGGCCCACTCGATCGGCCAGATCCCGATCACCCTGGTCCCCGACCCCAGCCCGGATGCCCGGTCCAGCAGTTCAGGCTCGACCTGCTCGCCCTCCAGCCCCGAGTCGGGATGAACCAGCAAAGCCTTCGGGATCCGCCCGGACTCAAGCCCGGTTCTCATCAGGTCTTCACCCTCGGTGACGAACAGCCCGGTGGCCTCCCGGTGCTTTTTGAGCCGGAGCTTGCGGACCATCTTCAGTTTTTCGTTATCAGGGCTGGTGATCATGTTTCTCCAATAAAAAAGGCGGCTCGCATCTGCGAAGCCGCCCGAAAGTCAGAAAGTACCGACGCTCTCTAGGCGGCGGCACCCTCCCGGGCGATCTCCACAAATCGGCGAAAGTCCTCACGATCGTGGACAGCGATGTCAGCGAGCATTTTCCTGTTGACCTCGACGCCGGCGGCGCTGAGGCCATGAATCAGTTCCGAGTAGCTCATGCCTTCCATCCTGGCGGCAGCGTTGATCCTGGCGATCCACAACCTGCGGAACTCACGCTTGCGGACCCGGCGGTCGCGGTAGGCGTACTGGCCGGAGCGCATGACCTGCTCTTTGGCCAACTTGTAAGAGGACTTCTTGCGGCCGTTGTAGCCCTTGGCCTCTTCAAGTACCTTGCGCCGCTTTTTGCGGGCGTGGACTGAGCGCTTTACGCGAGGCATCTATTTGCCCCCCAGCAGGCGGTTTACCCGCGGCTCGTCGGCCTTCTTGATCTCCACCGGCCGCCGCATGTTGCGCTTGCGCTTCTGCGACTTCTTCTCCAGAATGTGGCTGGAGTAGGCACGCCGACCGCGCAGCTTGCCTGAGGCGCTGCGCTTGAAGCGCTTCTTGGCGCCCGAATGTGTCTTCATCTTCGGCATGGGGATGGGCATTCAATCAAAAAAGCGTCACTGGCACCCTTGCGGCGCCGCTGTGCAGGCATACTCTGCGCTCTGATGCGAATCGTCCACGTCCTGGGAACCAGGCCAAACTTCGTCAAGATGGCCCCGGTCATCGCCGCCCTGAGCGCCCGGGTGCCCGATGCGAACCAGACGATCGTGCACACCGGGCAGCATTACGACCGCCTGATGTCGGAGATCTTCTTCGAGCAGCTCGGGGTCCCGGAGCCCGACTACATGCTCGAGGTCGGCTCCGGCACACACGCCGTCATGACGGCCAAAGTGATGGAGCGGCTCGAGCCGCTGCTGATCGCCGACCGGCCGGACCTCGTGGTGGTTCCCGGCGACGTCAACTCGACTATCGCGGCTGCCTTGACTGCGGTCAAGCTCGGCATCCCGGTCGCCCACATCGAGTCCGGACTCAGGAGCTACGACCGCGAGATGCCCGAAGAAGTCAACCGCGTCCTGACCGACGCCATCTCCGATCAGCTCTATGTCCACAGCGAAGAGGCGATCCGCAACCTGGAGATCGAAGGCATCCCCGGCGAGAAGGTCCACTTCGTCGGAAATACCATGATCGACAGCCTGGTCGCCCTGCAGGACCGCTTCCGCCCGCTCGAGGCCTGCCGTCAGTACGGGGTCGAACCAGGCGGCTACCTGCTGGTCACCCTCCACCGCCCGGCCCTGGTCGACGGCCCGCTGCTGTTCGAAGCGATCGCCGCACTCAACCTTGTCGCTGCCGATATCCCGGTGCT
>CAIZLN010000125.1 GCA_903933815.1 uncultured Solirubrobacterales bacterium | reverse complement strand
TGAATCGGGTTCTGGCCACCCTCAGGAGCGGCGTTGCGCTTGTTGCCGGAGCGCTGTCCCTGTCCGCCGTGCCCGCGGCCGGAGGTCTTGCCGGTGCCGGAGCCGGGGCCACGACCGATCCGCTTGCGCGGACGGCGGGAACCGGGCTTGGGACTCAGATTATGAAGGCCGATCTCGTCGGCGCGGCTTTCCTGCTTCTTGGGCATCAGTTCTCCTTGACTTCGACCAGATGGTCAATGACCTTGATCTGGCCACGCAGCTGGGGTGAATCCTCAAACTCGACTGTACGACCACGCTTACCGAGACCGAGGGCCTTAAGGGTACCCATCTGATGCGGATTCCGGTGGATGTTCGAACGGACCTGGGTAATCGCGAGCTTGGCCATCAGGAGTCCTTCCCGTCGGCGGCCTCAGCCTTCTCGGCGTCCTCGGCTACTTCCTCGGCCGCCTGGACCTCCTCGGCAGCTTCAGCAGTACCGGCATCAAGCTGTTCATCAGCAGCGACTTCGGCTTCAACTTCGCTGGGCGCGATCGTCGAAGGATCAGCGACCACGGCTCCGCTCTGGGATGCCATGTCCTCCTCCGCCTTGGACTCGAGAGCGCTGATGTCGGCCGGCGTGGCTTCAGCTTCGGCAGCCGCTTCAGTCGCTTCGGCTGCCTTGCCTGCCTCGGCGGCGGCGTCGGCGGCGACTTCGACCGCAGCGGTGCTGGCTGAATCCTCTTCTCCTCCACCGTCAGATTCGGGGCTCTTATCATGGTGAATTCCGAGCACTTCAGAGACGCTGAGCCCACGCAGCTCTGCGACTTCTTCCGGCCGGCGAAGGCGCACGATGCCGTCCATGGTCGCCTTCACCAGGTTGATCGGGTTCTGGGTTCCGATGCTCTTGGTGAGGATGTCCTTCACTCCCCCGAGCTCGAGCACGGCGCGAACTCCACCACCGGCGATAACGCCGGTACCGGGGCTGGCCGGGCGCAGGACGACATGTCCGGCACCGAAGCGTCCGATGATCTTATGAGTGATCGTGTCGTTGTACTTCGGGATCCGAACCAGATTCTTGCGGGCGTTTTCGACCGCCTTCTGGATGGCGAGCGGAACTTCCCGCGCCTTCCCGTAACCAATTCCGACCACCGACTCTTCATCGCCAACGGCGACCAGCGCCGTGAACGAAAAGCGACGCCCGCCCTTGACCACCTTGGCCACGCGGTTGATTTCGATCACACGTTCCTGCAGGTCGAGCCCCTTGGGGCTGACCATGACAACGCGAGCTGTATCCATTCCCTTCATATCAGCCGTTCACCGTAGCGAAGTTCATTAGAACTCCAGCCCACCCTCTCTCGCTCCCTCGGCGAGTGCCTTGACTCTGCCGTGGTAGCGGTAACCGCTTCGGTCGAACACACAGCGCTCGACTCCTGCCTTCTTCGCACGTTCAGCCAGCAGTTCGCCGGCCTTCTTTGCCTGTTCAGTCTTGTCCAGTTCACGCAATTCGGGCTCCGTCCAGTTGGCCGCAGCCAGGGTCTTGCCGTCGACGTCGTCGATCAGCTGGGCGAAAACGCCCTTGTTTGAACGGTAAACCGAAAGCCTGGGCCGCTCCGCGGTCCCCGAGATCTTCGAGCGGACGCGGTATCGCCGCCGCTGGCGCCTCTGGCGGTTCGTCGTGACGGTCATACGCGCTTACCGACCTTCCTTGTGACGTGCTCGCCACGGTAACGGATGCCCTTGCCCTTGTAGGGCTCTGGCGGACGACTCTCGCGGATGTTTGCCGCGATCTGGCCGACCTTCTGCTTGTCAATCCCGCGCACGACGATTTCAGTCGGCTGCGGGACCTCGAACTCGATGCCTTCAGGGGCTTCGATCGAAACCGGGTGTGAATATCCGAGCGCGAGCTCAAGGCCCTTGCCCTTGGCTGCGGCCCTGTAACCGACGCCCTGAATCTCGAGGTGCTTCTCGTAACCGTCAGTGACGCCGACGATCATGTTGGCAACCAGACTGCGGGTCAGACCGTGCAGGGCACGGTGAGGACCACGATCGGTGGGGCGCTCGACGGTTATGACACCGTCTTCGGCCTTTACCGTCATGTCGTGGGAGATCACCTGGGTCAGCTCACCCTTGGGGCCCTTGACCTTGATCAGGCCCGGCTTGATGTCTATTTCGACGCTCCCGGGGAGGTCTATGGGTTTCTTTCCGATTCGGCTCATGATGTTCAGTCGCGTGCATCCGGGTTACCAGATGTATGCGACTACCTCCCCTCCCACTCCGGTCTTCTTGGCGTCGTGGCCGGTCATCACTCCGTTCGAGGTAGTGACGATCGCCGTGCCGCTTCCACCCTGGACCCGAGGGACCGAAGCGTGGTTTACGTAGCGGCGGCGTCCGGGACGCGAAACGCGTTCGATGCCGGTGATGACCGGCAGGTGATCCTTGGTGTACTTGAGCTGCACCGTGATCTTTTCGCCCACCTCTGCGGGCGATTTCTCGAAACCGTTGATGTAACCCTGCTCTGTCAGGATGCGCGAGATCTCCAGCTTAAGCTTCGAACTGGGGATCTCGACAGTTGCAAGCCCGGAGCTCAGGCCGTTGCGGATGCGGGTCAGGTAGTCGGCGATCGGGTCAGTAATCATGATCTACCAGCTTGATTTCGTCATGCCGGGGATGTAGCCCTCGTGAGCTGCCTCGCGCAGACAGATCCGGCAGATGCCGAACTTGCGGTAATAGGCGCGTGGGCGGCCGCAACGACGGCACCGGTTGTATTCGCGGGTCTTGTACTTGGCGGGGCGCTGCTGCCGCACCTTCTGGGATGTCTTGGCCATCTGAGCCTAGCCCTCCTGCTCTTGCTGGTCGGTGGATTCATCATCACCGTCTGCGACTGGACGGCCTTCCTTCGAGAAAGGCATACCCAGCCGAAGCAGCAGCTCGAAGGCTTCTGCGTCCGTCGGGGCGGATGTGGTGATCGTAATATCGAGACCGTGAGTCTCGTCAACCGAGTCGTAATCGATCTCGGGGAAAATCAGCTGTTCCTTGACGCCCATGGAGTAGTTGCCACGGCCGTCGAACGATGTTGCCCTGAGGCCGCGAAAGTCACGGATCCGGGGAATCGAAATCGAAATCAGCCGGTCGAGGAACTCCCACATGCGAGCACCGCGCAGGGTCACAGAGACACCTACCGGCATTCCTTCGCGGACCTTGAACGACGCGACTGACTTCTTCGCCATTCTCTGATTCGGATGCTGGCCGGCGATCAGCGCAAGCTCACCGGCGGCCTTCTCCCGACGCTTGGTATCCATGTGAGAGCCCAGACCCATGTTCAGCGTGATCTTCTCCAGACGCGGGGCACGCATCGGTGTTGAGTAGCCGAACTTCTCGACCAGCTGGGGCAGGATCTCTGCGCGGTAGGTCTCCCGGAGCCGTGGCGGCGGGACTGCCTGTTCAGTTGTCGTTGCTGCTTCCATAATTCCTAGATTGCCTCTTGGGTTCGCTTGGAGAAACGCTGGCGCTTGCCGTCTTCAGTGGTACGAATGCCGACCCGGGTGGGACGGTTGTCAGTGGGATCTACCAGCATCACGTTGGACACATGAACCGGACCCTCCATCTCGATGATCCCGCCGTCCTTGCCAGGACCCTGTCCGCTCGGAGAAGGCTGGGCCCGCTGGTGGCGCTTGACCATGTTGAGATTTTCAACATAGACGGTCTGCTTCTTCGGGTTGGTCCTGAGCACGCGGCCCTGCTTACCCGAGTCCTTCCCGGAAATGATCTGCACCTGGTCGTCAGTTCGAATCCTCATAGTCAAAGCACCTCCGGAGCGAGCGAGATGATTTTCATGAAGTCGCGGTCGCGCAACTCGCGGGCGACGGGACCAAAGATTCGCGTGCCACGCGGGTTCTTCTGTTCGTCGATCAGCACGGCAGCGTTTTCGTCGAAAGCGATGTAGGTGCCATCAGGGCGCCCAATTTCCTTCCGGGTACGGACGATAACGGCTTGGACTACCTCGCCCTTGCGCACGTTTCCCTGAGGACTGGCCGCCTTGACAGTCGCGGTGATCACATCACCAATCGAACCGTACTTGCGGTGAGATCCACCCTTGACCCTGATGCAGAGCAGTTCGCGTGCACCGGAGTTGTCGGCGACGCGGAGTCTGGATTCCTGCTGAATCATCGCCTACCTTGCCTTTTCCACGATCTCGACCAGGCGCCAGTGCTTGGTCTTGGAAAGCTTGCGGGTCTCGATGACACGAACCACATCGCCCTCGCCAGCCTCGTTGCGCTCGTCATGGACATGGATCTTGTGACGCTGACGGACGATCTTCTCGTAAACCGGGTGACGCCGGGCGCTGTCGATCTGGACGGTGATGGTCTTGTCACCCTTGTTGGAGGTGACCAGTCCCTGGCGCTCCTTGGGCTTGCCTGTACGGACCTTCTCGGCCTGGGGGGTGCCTTCGCCACTGCCGGGCTCTGCCTCTGCCTTGGCTTCGGCGCGACGCTTGCGTCGGGCACGGGCCTTCGCGGCGCGGGCCTTCTGCCGCTCTTCCTCGCGCTCCTCGGGAGTCTTCTGGGGACCAGCCTCGCCGGACTCGCGAGACTTCAGGAGGCGCTTGCGCTCCTTCCAGGGAAGGTCAGCCAACGGGTCCTCTTCAGAAGGCTCAGGGGCAGCGGCCTCAGCGGCAGGCACTGACTCGGCAGCCGGCTCCTCGGCAGGGGCCTCAGGGGCCTCTTCAGCCGGGGCTTCTTCGGCCGGGGCTTCTTCGGCAGGAGTCTCCTCAGCCGCGGGAGTCTCCTCTACGGCCGGGGTCTCTTCTTCAGTTGTTTCTTCTTTTTCTTCTTCTGACATCAGTTCTGCCTGACTAGTTGGAGCCCTGTTCGCGCTCAAGGTCAATGTTGCGCTGACGGGCGACCGTCAACAGCCGCGCCACCTCACGCTTGGCCCGCTTGAGGCCGGAAGTGTTCTCGAGCTCGCCAGTGGCATGCCGAAGGCGCAGGTTGAAAGCTTCCTGGCGCGCCTCCTTCAGCTTGTCGACCAGCTCGGTGTCGTGCATGTTCTGGATCTCGCTGGCCCTCATTCGCCCGCTCCCTCGCGCTGTACGAACTTGGTCTTGAGGGGAAGCTTGTGACCTGCGACGCGCATCGCCTCGCGGGCGAGTTCCTCGTCTACACCGGAAAGCTCGAACATCACGCGGCCGGGCTTGACTACGGCAACCCATGCCTCCGGGTTGCCCTTACCCGAGCCCATGCGGGTCTCCGCGGGCTTCTTGGTGATCGGCTTGTCAGGAAAAATGTTGATCCACACCTTGCCGCCACGCTTGATCTTCCTGGTCATCGCGACTCGGGCCGCCTCAATCTGGCGGTTGGTTACCCAGCCGCGCTCGAGTGACTTCAGCCCGTACTCACCGAAGGTGACGGCAGTGCCGCCCTTCGCGTTGCCCTTCCGGCGGCCTCTCATGACTTTGCGGTGCTTGACCCGCTTCGGCATCAGCATCAGCGACGACCTCCCCCACCGCGATTGTCTCCACCGCGGCGGCGGTTGTCCTGCGGTGGCTCCGGCTCGGTGAGCTGAGCAGACTGGAAACCTTCGGGCATGATCTCGCCCTTGTTGATCCAGCACTTGACGCCGATGCGTCCCGTGCCGGTCCTCGCCTCGACAAACCCGTAGTCGATGTCGGCGCGCAAGGTGTGAAGCGGTACGCGACCGTCGGAGTAGCCCTCCGTACGAGCCATTTCGGCACCACCCAGGCGCCCGGAAATCTGGACCTTGACGCCCTTGGCGCCGGAGCGCATCGCTGAGGTGAGCGCGCGCTTCATGGCGCGACGGAATGCGACGCGGTTCTGGAGCTGCTCGGCAATCGACTGGGCGACCAGCTTGGCATCGAGTTCGGGGCGCTTGACTTCGCGAATGTTGACCTTGACCGGAGTGCCGGTGATCTTGTGAAGATCCTTGCGCAAGGCGTCAACTTCGCTGCCGGACTTGCCGATGACGATGCCGGGACGGGCAGTGTGGATGTCCACAGCAACCTCACCCCGACGCTGGATCGTGATGTCAGAGAGGCCGGCGTGAGCAAGCTTGGCCTCGATGTGATCACGGATTGCCAGATCCTGCATAAGCAGATCGGCAAAGTCTTTCTCGGCAAACCAGTTCGACTTCCAATCATGGATGTAGCCGACTCGGAAGCCTTCGGGATGGATCTTCTGTCCCATAGGTCTTTCTAGTCCTCGTCTTCCGGGGTCAGGGCCACGGTGATGTGGCAAGTTCTCTTGTGAATCGGTGTTGCTCGTCCCATCGCGCGCGGCCGGAAGCGCTTGAGGGTCGGTCCTTCGTCAACCCGAATCTCGTGAACGACCATCTCGTCACCGATCAGGTCGTGATTCGCCTCCGCATTGGCGGCTGCTGACTCAATCACCTTGGCGATGTCGTCAGCTGCCGAACGCGGAGAAAACTGGAGCAGCGAGCGGGCCTCGTCGATGTGCTTGCCACGCACCTGGTCGGCGACGAGCCGTACCTTTCGTGGCGCAACACGCACGTACTTGGCCGTGGCACGGACCAGCACAGGGCCGGTCTTCTCGGTTACAGGCTTGCTCTGCGACTTGCTGGTGCTGCGATCTGCTGACTTGATCTGGGCCACGGTCAGTCCTTGCCACCGGTGTGCGAGCGGAAGGTACGGGTCGGCGCGAACTCGCCGAGCTTGTGACCGACCATTGACTCGCTGATGAACACGGGCACGTGCTTGCGGCCGTCATGGACGGCGATCGTGTGACCGACCATCTCCGGAAAGACGGTTGAGCGTCGCGACCATGTCTTGATCATCTGCTTGTCGCCGGCTTCGTTCATCGCGTTGACGCGGCTCATGAGCCGCTCCTCGACAAACGGGCCCTTCTTGGTTGATCTACCCATGGTCTATCTGCCCTTCTTCTTGCCGCGGCGTCGGCCGCGCACGATGTAACGGTCTGAAGCCTTGCCCTTTTTACGGGTCCGGTAACCGAGAGTCGGCTTGCCCCAAGGGGTCACCGGGTGTCCACCCGGAGTCTTGTGGGCCTCGCCACCGCCGTGCGGGTGGTCGACCGGGTTCATTGCGATGCCGCGCGACTGCGGACGCTTGCCCTTGTGCCGGTTGCGTCCGGCCTTGCCGATCTTGACGTTCTGGTGTTCGGAGTTGGAGATCGTCCCGATCGTGGCGCGGCACTCGGCGCGTATGAGACGCATCTCTGAGGACGGCAGGCGGAGAGTGACCATCTCACCTTCCTTCGCGACCAGCTGAATCGAAGTCCCGGCGGAACGGCCCAGTTTGCCACCCTGCCCGGCCTTCATCTCGACGTTGTGAACGATCGTGCCGACCGGCATCTCACCAAGGGCGAGACAGTTTCCGGGTCGAATATCGGATCCGGGACCGGACTGGACGATGTCACCGACACTGATCTGAGACGGAGCCAGTATGTAGCTCTTGAAGCCGTCGGCGTAATGAAGCAGGGCGATGTAGGAGCTGCGGTTCGGGTCGTACTCGATTGTCGCGACCTTGGCCGGGATGCCGTCCTTGATCCGCTTGAAGTCAATCCTGCGGTAACGCCGCTTGGCACCGCCGCCGCGATGGCGGGATGTAATGCGTCCGTTGACGTTACGCCCGCCGGTCTTGTTCAGGCCTTCCGTGAGCTTGCGCTCCGGCTCGGTTGCCGTGATCTGCTCGCGTACCTGGTAGGTCGCGAAACGGCGCCCGGGGCTGGTCGGTTTTGTCTTTCTGATTGCCATAAGTCTTTTCCTATCCCTCGACCGCTGCGCCTTCGAACAGCTCAATCGTCTCACCAGGTGCGAGCTCGACTACGGCCTTCTTCCAGGAGCGGCTCTTGCCTGCGTGGAGTCCACGGCGCTTGGGCTTGGCGCGAACCTTGGAGGTCCGGACCTTGACAACCTCGACGCCGAACGCCTGTTCGACTGCGTCCTTGATCTCGAACTTGTGAGCACGATCGTCCACCCGGAAGGTGTACTTGCCGGCAGCAATCAGGGCGTAAGCCTTTTCGGAGATGACCGGTCGCACTATTACGGCTCTGGGATCCATCACTCGCCGTCCTTCTCATCAGTGGTTTCTTCAGCCTTGGGCTCTTCAGTCTTTTCCTCGGCCTTGGGCTTTGCGGCCTTGGGCTTTGCGGCCTTGGGCTTTGCGGCCTTTGGCTTTGCGGCTGCTGCCTTGGTCTCTGCCTTAGGCGCTGCTTCGGAGTCCGCGCTTCCTGCCCGACTGGCCAGAACTTCAAGCGCTCCTTCGGAAATCACGATCGAAGCGGCACCGATGACATCGACAACACCGACCGCTCCCACCTCCATTACATCTACCCGCGGGATGTTCCGGAAGCTTTTCAGCAGACCGGTCTCATCGCCGAGGATCACGATCAAAGTGGAGCGCTTGGCGCCCCACTTCTCGAGTGCGGCGGCGGCCGTCTTGGTTGAAGGAGTATCGAAATCGGCAGACTTGGCCACGGCGACACTGCCACGCTCGGCGTGGACTGAAAGGGCCGAGCGCATCGCCTTGCGGCGAGCCTTGCGGTTGACCTTGACCGTGTAGTGGCGTGGCTTCGGACCGAAAGCGGCACCGCCGCCGTAGCGGTTGGGCACGCTGAGAGCGCCAACACGGGCACGGCCGGTGCCCTTCTGGCGCCAGGCCTTGGCGGTAGTCATCGAAACCTCACCGCGGGTCAGCGTGGAAGCGGTTCCGCGACGACGCGAGTTGGCGTCAGCCCGGGCGGCCTCGTGAACCAGTGACTGATGAAACTCCTCGCCGAAAAGGTCGGCGGGTACATCGGCCTTGGTGGTCTTGCCCAGTACGGGCACCTTCATTGCCTTCGGCTCAGCCATCGGTCCGGATCTCCACGATCGAGTTGCGGGAACCAGGAACGGAACCCTTGATCAGAAGCAGGTTGCGCTCGGCGTCGATGTCAGCAATCTCCAGACCCTTCTGGGTCGCGCGCCTGTTGCCCATCTGACCGGGCAGGCGCATACCCTTGAATACGCGGGCCGGGTAAGCGCTGGCGCCGATCGAACCGGGGGCACGCACATTGTGCGAGCCGTGGGAGACGGGGCCTCGACCGAAGTTGTGGCGCTTGACCGTTCCCTGAAACCCCTTGCCGATGGTGATGCCGGCGACCTTGACCTTCTGGCCGGCCTCGAAGTTCTTCACAGTGACCTGCTGGCCAAGGCTTACTTCGCCGTCATCGCCCTCTTCGCCACCGTCGATGGTCGCGTCGCGGAACTCAACGAGCAGGCGCATGGGTTCTGCGTCGGACTTCTTCAGGTGGCCGAGTTCAGCCTTGCTCAGGCGACTCTCCTTGACCTGGTCGAAGGCAAGCTGGATCGCCGAGTAGCCGTCGCGGTCGGGCTTGCGGATCGCGGTGACCGGGCAGGGTCCGGCTTCGATTACCGTCACGGGGACGACCTCTCCGTCTTCCCTGAAGATCTGGGTCATGCCAAGTTTTTTACCGAGGATTGCCGACATGTTTTCCTAGAGGCGGATCTCGATGTCCACGCCAGCCGGGAGCGAGTCCAGGCGCTGGAGCGAATCGACGGTCTTGGGGGTCGGCTGCATGATGTCGATCAGCCGCTTGTGGGTCCGGATCTCGAAATGCTCCCGAGAGTCCTTGTCCTTGAACGGTGAGCGGATCACGCAGTAAATATTGCGCTCGGTCGGCAGTGGCACGGGTCCGGAAACCGTCGCGCCTGTGCGCTCGGCAGTGTCGACTATCTCCCGCGCAGCGCGGTCGATGGCGTCGTGATCGTAGGCCTTGAGCCTGATCCTGATTTTCTGTGCGGCGATTGCGGCCACTCTTTTACTTTCTCGTTCTGTGGGCGTGAACCGGCATCCAACGCCAGCACCCGCTGATGTCAAGGTCCCCCGCCGCCTGCGCCGTTCCCTCAAATCAGGGCTAGGCGTGGTTCGACTTCCTGGGGTACTTCAAGTCGTATCTGTTACTCGTGCTGCTCTGTCACCCGTAGGGCGACAGTCGGGGCGGGATACCTCGCGGCGCCCGCCCCTGTCACTCAGTCGTTACTCGATGATCTCCGAGACGACCCCGGAGCCGACGGTGCGACCACCCTCACGGATGGCGAAGCGCAGGCCCTGGTCCATGGCGATCGGCTGAATCAGCTCGATTACCATCTCAATGTTGTCACCCGGCATCACCATCTCCGTGCCCTCGGGCAGGTTGGCGACGCCGGTCACGTCCGTGGTCCGGAAGTAAAACTGCGGCCGGTATCCCGTGAAGAACGGGGTGTGACGTCCGCCCTCTTCCTTCTTGAGGACGTAGACCTCGGCCTTGAACTTGGTGTGTGGCGTGATCGAACCGGGCTTGCAGAGAACCTGGCCGCGCTCGATCTCCTCGCGCTTGGTGCCACGAAGCAGGCAACCGACGTTGTCTCCGGCGCGACCCTCATCAAGGATCTTGCGGAACATCTCGACGCCCGTAACGGTGGTCGTGGTCGTCGGGTTGATGCCGACAATCTCGATCTCGTCGCCGGTGTTGACGATGCCCTGCTCGATACGTCCGGTAGCGACGGTGCCGCGCCCGGTGATCGAGAAGATGTCTTCGACGGGCATCAGGAAAGGCTTGTCGAGCTCACGCTCGGGCTCCGGGATGTAGCTGTCGAGGGCCTCACCGAGTTCGATGATCCGGGCCTGCATCTCTTCGTCACCGTCGAGAGCCATAGTGGCCGAACCCTTGATGATCGGGGTGTTTTCGCCATCGAACTCGTACTCGTTGAGCAGATCGCGAACTTCTTCCTCGACCAGTTCGAGCAGTTCCTCATCGTCGACCTGATCGACTTTGTTCAGAAAGACCACTACGTGCGGGACGTTGACCTGACGGGCGAGCAGAATGTGCTCGCGGGTCTGAGGCATGACGCCATCAGCGGCCGACACAACCAGGATCGCGCCGTCCATCTGCGCGGCTCCGGTGATCATGTTCTTGACGTAGTCGGCGTGGCCGGGGCAGTCAACGTGGGCGTAATGACGGTTCTCAGTTTCGTACTCGACATGAGAGGTCGCGATCGTGATGCCGCGCTCCTTCTCTTCCGGTGCGTTGTCGATCTCGGCGAAGCTCTTGGCCTCGGTGTCGCCCTTGCCGGAAAGCGTCGTGGTGATCGCGGCCGTCAACGTTGTCTTTCCATGGTCGACATGACCGATGGTGCCGACATTTACGTGCGGCTTATCGCGCTCGAACTTCTCCTTGGACATCGCTCTCCTTAGACCTTTCTGTTCTTCTCTGGTTCTTGTTCTTTTTGAAGTGTTTTGCGTCTGATGGAACTGCTAAAGCTTATGAGTCGTCTGCGGGTCCACCCAGCCTTCGGGCGAACTCGGGAAATATAGCCCTTTGCGAAGCGCGGGGCTGTCTGCCTATGCCTCCGCGCCGGCCGGGGTTCCGGACCGGTGTGCCGAGATCTCCTCGGCGATGCTGGAAGGCACCTCTTCGTATTTATCGAACTGCATCGTGTACGAGGCACGACCCTGGGTCGATGACCTGAGGTCGGTTGCGTACCCGAACATCTCGCTCAGTGGCACGAAAGCCGAGACGGCAAGCGCGTTTCCGCGCTGTTCCTGCCCCTGAACTTTGCCGCGACGACGGGAGAGGTCACCGATCACGTCGCCGAGGTAGTCCTCGGGAGTAATCACCTCGACGGACATGACTGGCTCGAGCAGGGCCGGACTGGCCCTGCGGGCGCCTTCCTGCAGCGCCATCGAGCCGGCGATCTTGAAGGCCATTTCCGAAGAGTCAACGTCGTGGTAGGAACCATCGATCAGCTCCACCTTGAGGTCGACCAGCGGGTAGCCGGCCTTGACGCCGTTCTCGAGTGCCTCGGTGATGCCCTGGCGGACGGCCGGGATGTACTCGGTCGGAATCACGCCACCCTTGATCTTGCTCTCGAAGACGAACCCGTCGCCGGGGGCGGGCTCGATGTTGATTACCGCGTGGCCGTACTGGCCGCGGCCACCGGTCTGGCGGGCAAACTTGGCGTTGACCTTCTCGACCCGCTTGCGGATCGTCTCGCGGTAAGCCACCTGCGGCTTGCCGACATTGGCCTCGACGTTGAACTCGCGGATCATGCGGTCGACCAGCACCTCGAGGTGCAACTCGCCCATGCCGTGGATCAGGGTCTGGCCAGTTTCTTCGTCGGATTCGATCCGGAAGGTCGGGTCTTCTTCGGAGAGGCGGGCCAGTGCGGCACCCATCTTCTCCTGGTCCGACTTGGTCTTCGGCTCGATCGCCACGGCGATCACCGTGTCGGGAAAGTCCATGCTCTCAAGCTGGATCGGGGCATCCGGGGCCGAGAGGGTGTCACCGGTTCCGGTCTGCTTGAGACCGACGCCGGCACAGATGTCGCCCGAGTAGACCCGGTCGATCTCCTCACGTGAGTTGGCGTGCATCATCAGCAGGCGACCGATGCGCTCGGTCTTGCCGGTGGTCACGTTGAGCACGCGCCCGCCGGCCTCGAGGGATCCGGAGTAGACGCGGAAGTAGGTCAGCTTGCCGACGTACGGGTCGGACATCACCTTGAAGGCGAGAGCCGCGAACGGGCCGCTGTCGTCGGCCGGGCGGGTCCCCTCTTCACGCTCCTCTTCGCCCTTCTTGAGCGGCAGCAGGCCTTCGACCGGCGGGACCTCGAGCGGCGAGGGCAGCAGCGCGACGATGATGTCAAGCAGCGGCTGCACTCCCTTGTTCTTGAATGAAGAGCCGCAGAGGACCGGGGTTACGGTGATCGCCAGCGTGGCGGCCTTGAGCGCGCTCATGATGCGCTCCTCGGAGATCTCTTCACCTTCGAGATAAAGCTCCATCATTTCGTCATCCTGGTCGGCACATGCTTCGACCATGGCGGCGCGATACTCCTCAGCCTGCTCCTGCATGTCTGCAGGAATGTCGACGACTTCGAGCTCCTGGCCCATGTCGTCCTTGTAGATGGTGGCCTTCATGGTGACCAGGTCGATGATCCCGGCGAACTCACCCTCTGCTCCGATTGGCAGCTGAATCGGCACGGCGTTGGCGCCGAGGCGCTCCTTGATCGTGCGGACCGACATGTAGAAGTCGGCTCCGGTGCGGTCCATCTTGTTGATGTAGGCGATGCGCGGCACCGAGTACTTGTCGGCCTGGCGCCATACGGTCTCCGACTGCGGCTCGACGCCGGCAACAGAGTCAAAAACGGCGACGGCACCATCGAGAACGCGCAGCGAACGCTCGACCTCAACCGTGAAGTCAACGTGGCCGGGGGTGTCGATGATGTTGAAGCGGTACTTGTCGTCGGACGCGTTGTCGTCAGAATCGATCTGGCGCTGCCAGAACGTGGTGGTAGCCGCAGAGGTGATTGTGATGCCACGCTCTTGCTCTTGCTCCATCCAGTCCATGGTGGCGGCACCGTCGTGCACTTCACCGATTTTGTGGTTCACGCCGGTGTAGTAAAGAAT
>CAIZLN010000124.1 GCA_903933815.1 uncultured Solirubrobacterales bacterium | reverse complement strand
GGTCACCGGTGAGCGGGATACCGCCCTGGCGGACGCCTCCGATGCGGCCGCTGAAGCGGCAGCAGAGAAAGCTCGTGCCGACGCTGCCGAAGCCGACGCCGCTGCTCTGAGGGATCGTGAGCTGGCGATGGTGATGGCCTCGAAGAGGTTCTCGATCGGTTCCGACTCGGTGATGGTCACCGGCCAGTTCTCGAAAAGCGTCTCGGTCAAGGTCGAGGTGAGCAAGGCCCAGGCGAGGAAGCTCCGTCTCGGTTCATCGGTGATCGCCACCGGCGCAGGCTCGACGGGTGAGGCAGGTGCCGCCCTGGTCCGCCTGAAGCCGGGTGCGGCAGCGATGCGGGCGATGCGCTCGCTTCGTGGTGGTGTGCCCGTCACGGTCACCGCCACGCTCGAGGATTCGACCGCCACGAGCAGTGCGGTCGTAACCCGCTAGGCAATCGGTGAAGCGCCACCGCCGCCGTCTCGCGGCGGCGGTGGCTGTTTCGCTTCAAGGCAAGAAACCGGAGATCAAATGAGCACTGCAACACCGAATCAGAAGAGAGCGGCCGTTCTGGCCGCCTGCGCAGCCCTGCTGCTGAGCCTCGTCCTCGCCGGGACCTGGATGGCGGCTTCGGCCCAGGCCCACACCGAGGTTGCCAAAGTGAAGCCTTCGGGCTCCGCGAAGACCTCGATCCGAACGGTGTCGATCACCTTCACGGGGCTGATCAGGAGCGGTTCGATCCGAGTGGTCGGGCCCGGGGGCAAGGTCTATTCGGCCGGCCGCGGCGGCCGTGACCCGCGCAACGTGAACCGTCTTGTCGTCCCGCTGAAGCGCAGCCTGAAGGCAGGGACCTACAAGGCCAAGTGGAAGGCCGTGGCTGCCGACGGTCACGAGCAGAGTGGCTCTTTCGGATTCAGGCTAAGGCGTTAGCCGGAGATGAGATCCCTCAGAGGCTTTCGGAGGTGGTTTCTGGCGCTGCTGTTCGCACTGGCAGCGACTGTTACGGTCGCCGTACCAGCCGCCGGGCACGTTCAGGTGACACCGTCAGTCGTTGCCCCCGCCGACCCGGTCCTGTTCACCGTGCTGGTGCCCGGAGAGACGGAGTTCGGCACAGTCAAGGTTGAGCTCAAGATCCCACCAGACATATTTCCGTTTTCGTACGAGGACATCCCGGGCTGGAACCGCAAGGTCGTCAGCAAAGCCAACGGCATGCCCGACCGGATCGTCTGGACGGGTGAGGCCGCTCCCGACGGGCTGGTCAGGTTCAACTTCCTGGCCGGGACGCCAGAACGGGCGACCGAAATCACCTGGAAGGCGATCCAGACCTACTCAGACGGCAAGGAGGTTGCCTGGATTGGTCCACCGAATTCCGAGGAGCCCGCTGCGGTTACCGTGGTCAGCACGGACGCACTACGCCAGAACGCGGGGGGCGAGGGCGGGCAGGCCGACCCGGCTGAAGGCGGGGCAAACCCTGAATCCGGTGGGCAGAGCGCGAATCAGGACCACGAGCACGATGACTGGCTTGGTCGAGGACTAGGTCTGCTTGCAGTACTGCTGGCCGGCTGGGCACTGGTTGTCATTCTTCGCCGACGCTAGCCAGCGAGAGCTCACTGCCCTGTCGTGTGTCGGTCCGGTCAGTTCTGAGTCGAGATCAGCGCAGCCAGCGAGCTGATTTCGGAATCAGAGAGCTCGCCTTCGTACGCGGGCATGGCGCCACCGCCACTGCGGATCTGCGCCTCGATCTCTTCCGTGGAAAGGGAGGTGATGTCCAGATTGGGTCCAATCGCTCCGCTGGCGTCAGCCACGCTCAGGGTGTGACAGCCCGCGCAGCCGGACGAGTCGAAGAGGGCGATTGCTGCTTCGTTCGTATCCGTGCCGCCTCCGGTGCTGCCGCTGTTGTCGTTGGTGCTGGTCGCTCCGGTGGCCGGAGTGTCATCGCTGCTGCCGGAGTCGTCATCGCTGCTGCAGCCGGCACCCAGCAGTCCGCCGCAGGCGAGCACCGCCAGTCCGAGTACAAGTCGTCCGCGGGTTGAGTTTCCTGCCTCTGAAATAAGACTCATCGCTTCACCTCTCTGTTGGACTACTCGGAAATCGACATCTGCAGCGAACTGTCCTCGTGGGCCGAGCAGTTGGTCTGCCAGTCGCCTGCCCGGTTCAAAGGGATCCTAAGCGTTTGGCCGGGCGAAATCGAATATCCGGCTACGAACTGCGTTGAGCTGTCCCGGTTCACGATCACCAGAGTGTCACCGACCGAGCCTCTGATTCGGTCAGGGACGCCAGGAACGTCTTTGCCCTGTTCGACGAGCTTCGATGCGTCAGGCGGTATGGCGATCCGGATCGCCTCTCCCTCGTCGTTCGTTCCCCCGCAGGAGGCCAGGGCCAGGGCCGAGGCCGCAGCCACTGTGGCGAGGAGGGATTTCGTCTTCGTCTTCAGGGTCAATATTGACCTCATCGGAGCCTGGCGCACGGGAAGTACGGAATCTTCCCGTGCGCCATTTTCCGAGTCCGGGTTCAGCTCTCGCGGGCCTCGGCTTCAACCTCGATCTCGCCGGCCTTCTCGAAGGTGAGGGTCACCGGAACGGTGTCTCCCTCTTCGATCGGCTTCGCCAGGTCGATCAGCATGATGTGGTAGCCGCCGGGCTCAAGTGAGACTTCTTCGCCGGCCGGCAGGGTCAGACTGCCGATCTCCCGCATGCCCATCATCTCGGGTGACATCGAGTCATCCATGCCAGTTTCACCTTCCATGCTGCCGGAGTCGTCCATGCCCTCCATGCTGCCCGAGTCGTCCATGCTGCCCGAGTCGTCCATGCTGCCGGAGTCGTCCATGCCACTCTCGCTGTCGACCGTCTCGTGGATCTCGGTCTTCCCGGCGATGTCGGTCGGCACGCTGGCCTTGAGCAGTTTGTCGCCGTCGGGGCTCTCGAGGTTCATGTAGACGGCGCCCGTCGTTGCTGTAGGGGTGGTTATCCGGGTCCATGCGTCGCTTACCGAGATCTGATCGCTGCTCGAGGTCGAATCGTCCGAGCCGCAGGCTGCCACCAGGCCGCCCAAAGTCAGTACCGCGGCGAAAAGGACAACTGCTTTCTTGATGTTCATTCTTTCTCCTTGATTGACATTCATTGCTTGTCTTCGTGCTTCGTTGCGTTCATGAAGTACTGCTCGCGGACGGTTCGGCCAGAAGCCGTTCGAGGTCCGAGTTGATGTCCTCCGGGGACGTGCCGAAAGGCCATTCGACCTGCACCACGCCGTCGGAGTCGACGGCATAGGTCAGCGCCGTGTGGTCGACGTCGTAGCGTCCCTCGCTGTCGGCTTTGCCGATCCGGTGTGATGCTCCGAATACGTCCTCCACCTGTTTCAGCTTCCGGGCGTCCACGGTCCTGAATGAAGAAACCGTCGCTTCCGGGAAGAAGTGGCCGAGGTAGCCGTTGAGGACCCTTGCGGTATCCCGCTTCGGGTCCACGGTCACCATGCCTATCTCAATCCTCCCCCGTTCATCCGGATCGAGATCCTCCAGCGCCAGCCTCAGGTCGGCCAGGGTTGTCGGACAGACATCGGGACAGTCGGTGTAACCGAAGTAGACCAGCATCAGTCCGTCCCCTGAGCCCCTGAGGACACCCTTCTGATTGCTGCTTTCTGGATTTACATTCGGAAGTGAGACCTTGCCGACCTCAGTCTGGGGCTGGCGCGTCATTCCATTGAGTTCTCCCTGGCCCTCGTCCAGGCCGCACCCAGTGAAGGCGAGGGCAGAAAGGACGGCGACTAGGGAGAACACGAGACGAGAACCTCTCATGTGACACCTTTCGCTCGGGATCCGGGAAAGTCGGATCCGAGTACCGGATTACGGTCTGATGGCGAAGGAGGGAGGGCCGCGGCTGCCGTTGGCGGCCGAGAATCCGGCGCCCTCGACGAGGCGATCGCAGCAGTGAAGCTTGAGCAGGGCCGTCCGGCCCGTGTCGCTGAGCCCGGCTCGCGAGAACCATGAAGCGAGCTCGCGAACGGTCCGCTCTCCGGGATAGGAACCCAGGAGAAGCGGCAGCATCAAGGCCAGGGCGGGGGTGAGCAGCATCAGGCCATTCGGGTCGCCATGCGCCGCGGTCGCCGCAACTACGGCCACCAGCAAAGCGAAAAGCGCGATTGGTGTGCGAGCGGACATCACGAGGGATGCTACAGCCCGCCTGGTGCGCCCCGGGCACCCGTCGCACCCGTAGGACCATCCGGCTCATACAATCGCCTCCGCGGGCCGGTAGCTCAGTTGGTTAGAGCAGCGGACTCATAATCCGTAGGTCGAAGGTTCGAGTCCTTCCCGGCCCACTCCGCAGACGACGCCACGGTCGCTACCGGACGCGTACGATCCTTTTCAGGGTCTTTCCGCTGGTATTGCTGGCACTCAGGGCGAAAGTCACCCTTGTACTCCCCTTCGCTCTGGCCCCGCGACGATTCTCCTTGAAGTGATCGCTTCCGGCGGGAGGATCGCGGCCTGGAGGACCTGGCTGGATCCATCCCCGCGAACCCAGGTGGCTGCTGTTTCGGCAATCGGACCGGCGGCGATCTGGGGGGGAGCGCATTCTCCCCTGCTCCAGTGAGAGCTTCGGGTGTACCGAAGGTTGATTAGGTGCAACCGGGTTGCTGCCTGAGCGATGTCACCGGATTCACTGGAGCCGACCCGGACGGCGGTGTTCTGGCCGCCCGGCATAACCGCCACCTGAGGGTCAAGGGCGTCGGAGCCAGCTGGGGAATAACTCATCGCAGCCATGAACGAGGTGCCAGGTCTGGATGGCCGAGTCGCAGCCTGGACGGTTCCGCCAGCCCCTCATCAACTCAAAGGGTTCACACCCGCAAGCCTGCCGGGCGTTATCGTCGGAGCTGAACGTTCAGCCACGAAAGGAAACCAGTTGTCCGACCGTCCAGTATTCCTCTACGCAGCCATTTACGATGACCCTGCCCAGGCAGAAGCCGACTATGAGGGTGTATTCGAGCTGCATGCCGCCGGTCTGATCGGCACTTTTGACTCCGCCGTCATTCAGAAGGACGCCGACGGCAAGGTGCATGTCAGCAAGACCGAGAAGCCGACGCAGCATGGTGCCTGGGGAGGGATCGGAGTCGGTGCCATCATCGGAATCCTTTTCCCACCGTCCCTGATCGCATCCGCCATTGCTGGCGGCGTCATCGGCGGTGTGGGTGCCCACCTGTTCCGCGGGATGTCCCGCGGCGACCTCAAGGATCTCGGCGAGGGACTCGATGAGGGCCAGGCCGCGATCATCGTGATCGGCGAGTCCAAGGTCGACGAGCAGATCGAAAAGGCGACCAGCCAGGCAAAGAAGATCATCGCCAAGCAGATCGACGCAGACGCCGACGAACTGAAGAAGGAAGTCAACGCGGAGATCGACTCACAAGCCTGACTCCCGTTCCCCTGGATTTCCGGGGTCGGATGCCGGCAGGCCAACCGGGCCTGCCGGCGTGAGTCCGGCGGAGTTCATCTCCATCGCGGCAGTGGTCGGGGCCAACACTTCGCAGTGGCTCTGACGCCCGGCTCGCTGGGCCAACATGATCGACACTCGCCCGTGGTCGGCATTTTCGGTGTCTTCGTGTTCGCTGTGCCATCGGTAGGTCGCCGGATGAGGTCCACCGACGGCTATCTGGCTGGCGCAGGGAGCCTGGTCGGGTCCTCTCTGCTGCTTCTGCCCGGAGTCAGACTGTCACTGATTCAGGCCGCAAGCCAGATGGCATCGTTGCCCATCGCCACTCGCCTGACGCGCTTCCTGCCAAGCAGGGCGATCAGCTCTTTTTCGACTGACGGGCGATCCGGAAGGTCATTGCCACTGGTCATGATTGTGGCGATTTCCTGTGTGCTGAGTCCCCCGGGATAGAGAGTCAGGGCATCGAGTGGGTCCTCGGGTGCCGGGTGGCGCTTCAGGTCCGGACCGAGGTTTGCGACTGTCAGGTCGTACGCTTCGACGGGCTGGAAGCCGCCAGCCTCGATGCCGCTTGTGCCACGGGTGAAGGTGATTGACGGCGCGGTATAGCGGGCTCCGTCAGGCGACTCGGCGGTCTTTTTCTGCAGCTCGGCCGCACCTCCAGCCGCTGATCGTGCTTCGGCCCGGTCGCGACGATAAGCATCGTTGACCGGATCGAGGTAAAGCGCGGCCATCACACTCTCGAAGTCGAGGCCGGCCACAGAGCTCAGAGCGGCCTGAAGGTTCTCTTCGTCGTCGAGCAGCAGCGGGGTGTTGAACTGAAGCAGCTGGAGGGTTCGCAGCACTCGCCACTCGTACCCCGGCTGAAGCAGCCTGGTGGCGACAATCGCCCTGCAGGCAACCGAACTGGTGGCGGGTCGTTCCTTCGGGTAGGCCGCGAACGGCATCCCGTAACGGTTTCGCATGTCCACGAAAAAGCCTGCCATCTGGACTGGGGTGAACTTGGGGAAGCCGGTTTCGGGGTCGGAAAGCCCGATGACCACGAGCTGCCAGTCGATCTGGTCCCGGTACCGCCACTCGATCGCTCGCAGGGCAGGGCTGGCCGAATAACCCCAAGGGCATGAAGGGTCGTTGAAAAGCCTCGCCGTGATGCGCGGGGAGGTGGCTGGGGTGGGCTCCGGACCTTCTGTTTTCATCGCACTCCTGATGGGGGAATCCTGAATCCTTCGGTGTTCTCAGGATAGAGAGCCGGTCCGACTCCCGCCCGGGGCTACAATCCTTCAGGTGAGTTCGACCTCAACCGTTCCGGTTCTTCGCGCAGTGGCGCTGATGGCGGCATGGACGCTTCTGCTGGCTCTGGCGGCATCGCCACTGGTTCTGCTCTTTGCAGCTCCTTTCTTCCTTCTGTCCGGACTGCTTGCCGCCGGGAGGCACCCGGGCGCAGGTTTGATCGAGCGGGTCGCACGTCTGGCTTCCGTGAAGTACCGCATGTCCTGTGACCGGATCTCGACTCCTGTCTGGACAGCTGGCTCCCGCCTGCTGCGTTACGACCTGATTGCCCTGAACCTTGCGGGTCGCGCACCTCCGATTCCCTGCGCCTGACTCAACTCCGTCCGCGGCATCAAGGTTCGTACCCCTAACGGGAAGCAGGAAATTCATATGAAACGCTTGTCGGGCACCATCTGTGCCTTTCTGCTGGTGTTGATTGCTGCACCAGTGGCAAACGCCCATCAGGGCAACCCCAACTTCAGATCCGAGATCACTTCGATCACCCCTGTCGAACGGGCCCGGGGGCTCCAGATGAGTGTCAAGAACTTTGATGACAACATCGAGCTCATCAACCGGACCGGCGAGGTTGTGCTCGTCCGGGGCTACGACGGCGAGCCATACGTCAGGTTCGATCCGGATGGTCTGGTCTCGGTGAACCTGAACTCACCTGCCTATTACCTGAACGAAGACCGCCTGGGCAATGTTTCGTTGCCGGACCGCGCCGACTCCGGTGCGGCTCCGGACTGGGAAGAGGTTGACGATTCAGGCACCTGGTTCTGGCACGATCACCGGTCCCATTACATGAGTGAAGGCATCCCGCCACAGGTAGCCGATAAGTCGGTGGTCACCAAGATCTTCGACTACACGATTCCGATGAGCGTCGGCGGCGCGCCGGTTGAAGCGAGGGGCACACTGACCTGGGTCGGATCGGACAGCAGTGTGCCGGTACTTCCGTTTGTCTTGCTCGGATTCCTGGTGATCGTATCCCTGGCCGGCGCGGTGCTGATCAGGCGGCGCCGACAGGGCGAGAAGGCCGAAGCCGATCCGCCCGAGGGCGGCCCCTCGACCGAGGCCTGGTGATTTCGTTCCGCGGTACCGCTGGTCTGGTGATCGCGGCGTCAGCCGCCATTTTGCTCCTGGTGCTGCCTGGTACTGCGTTCGGACACGCCTCCCTGATCGGCTCCACACCTGAGCGCGGAGCCGAACTACGGAATGCGCCTGAAGCCGTGGTCTTTGAGTTCAGTGAACCGGTCGAAGCGAGCTTCGGGGCGATCAAGGTTTTTGACTCGGCCGGCGATGAAATACAGATGGGCGAGCCGTTCAGACCCGCGGGGGATGGAAGCAGGCTGGCTACTTCCCTGCCGACGAGCCTGCCAGATGGTCTGTACACGTCGACATACCGTGTCATCAGCGCGGACTCGCACCCTGTCTCGGGCGGCATCGTCTTCAGCATCGGCGAAGCCGGGCCCGGGTCCGGCAGGACGATCAGTGAGCTGTTGGAGGGAAGTGAAGCCGGCCCCGTAACCGATGTGGCTTTCTGGCTGGACCGCTGGCTCGGTTACCTGGCGATCGCGGTTGCCGTCGGAGCCCTTGGCTTCCTGCTCGCCCTCTGGGGCCCCGCACTGCGCGTGGAACAGTTGACATCCGCCGGAGGAGTCCTGATCGAGCAAGCCGGCAACGCCGCAGACCGGACGCGGCGGCTGCTTTCGGCGACCATAGCCGCCGGTCTGATTGCCTCGGTCTTCGCGATCCCACTTCAGGGAGCTGTCGCGGCGGGTACGGATTTCTGGTCTGCACTCGACCTCACCGTGATCAACGACGTGATCGACACGCGCTTTGGAGCTGTATTTGCTCTTAGGGCTCTCGCGTGGCTGCTCCTGCTGCCACTTGCATTCATGGCTTCCAGGGCATTTTCCACCGGCAGGCCACTGCGCAGCCTCCCGGTTCTGGCTGCCGCTGCCGGTGCGGTCTTCCTCGTTGTGTCACCGGCACTTGCCGGGCACGCGGCAACTCGTGAGCCGGTCTGGCTGATGCTCTCCTCGGACGTCGTTCATGTGGCCGCGATGGCCTTCTGGACAGGGACCCTTGTGGCCCTGATGGTGATTTTGCCTGCGGTAACCCGCCGACTCCCCAACGACCTGGATCGCATCCGGGTCCTGACGGATTTCCTCCTGAGATTCTCAACTCTTGCGCTCGTTTCCGTCGCGCTGATTGCCGC
>CAIZLN010000123.1 GCA_903933815.1 uncultured Solirubrobacterales bacterium | reverse complement strand
CAAGGACATCAGCATGGTGTGGCTTGCCGCTGGTGTCGCCGGGATTCTGGTCGTCTATCTGATGCAGCGCTTAGGAGTGAGCCGAATTTCGCCGTATTGGGTGATCGGAGCCCTTGTCTGGGTCGCCTTTTTGTCCTCGGGGATCCACGCGACAATTGCCGGCGTAATTCTCGGGCTGATGACTCCTGCGCATCCGATCAAGGGCCGCCACGTAATCGAAGATCTGGAGCACATCCTCCACCCCTGGACGAGCATGCTCATCGTGCCCCTGTTCGCGCTGGCGAACGCAGGCATAGTTATTTCAGCAACGATCCTCGCTGACGCGACAGCGAGTCTGATTTTCTGGGGGGTCGCCTTTGGACTGATCGTAGGCAAAGTGATCGGCATCGGATCGGGCATTGCCGTGGCCCAGAAACTTGGCTGGGGAAAAGTTCCCGACGGTGTCACTTCGTCCCATGTGTGGGGAGTCGCAGCTCTGGGCGGCATCGGCTTCACCGTCTCGCTGTTTATTGCAGAGCTCTCCTTCGAGTCAGAGCAACTGCTGGAATACGCCAAGATAGGAATCTTCACCGGGTCGATCGCAAGTGCTCTGATTGGAGCGGCGATCCTGCTCAGGGTAGCTCGTTCGGCCGACAGTGATGATGGCCCCGCGACTGACCCGTAGCCGAAGCCGGAAGCACCCGGACACCCGCCTGTCCGAGACGGGGCCGTGGACCTGTCAGCTCTCTTGAGCCCCGCCCGCGGATACGGTCGGGTCTGGCCCCAGGCCAGGTGAAACGTGAAGCGGGGGCCCTTCAGGCCCCTCATCCTCCGGCTCTACGTTTCCAGTGTGAACCTCCGGCGAGGGTTGGTCGCCGAGGTACCGGCCCACCATCCGGGCGCACTGGCGGCCTTCGTTTATCGCCCACACAATCAGCGACTGCCCGCGGCGGGCATCGCCGGCTGCGAAAACCCCTTCGACCGAGGTGGCATAGGTTCCGGCCTTGACGTTTCCTCTCCCGTCCTTCGAGCAGCCGATGTCGTCCAGCAACTCCTGCTCGGGATGAAGGAAGCCCATCGCCAGAAGGACGAGGTCTGCCTCGATCTCGAAGCCTGTGCCTTCGACCGCCTTGAATGGTGGCTCTGCAGATGCGTGGGCGGCGTGCAGTGTCGTGACATGCCCGTCGATACCGGAAAGGTGGGTCGTCGTCACTGAGAAATCCTGCTCTCCCCTGTCGATCTGACGAGCCTCCTCCATTGCGTAGGAGAGGCGGTACTTCTGGGGCCAGAGTGGCCAAGGAGTGCGGTCATCGGGACGGCTCTGGGGCGGTTCAGGGAGGAGCTCCAGCTGAACAACCTGCCGGGCTCCTTCCCGGATCGAGTTGGCGACACAGTCGGCGCCGGTATCGCCGCCACCGATGACTACAACGTTCTTGCCTTTGGCAGAGATCAGAGGAGCGTCGGGAGCAGCCGCCATCGGCTGCGGTCCGTCGACCTCCGCAACCCACCTGTTGCGTGTGTAGAGGTAATCCATCGCGAAATGGACTCCTTCGAGCTCGCGGCCGGGAACCGGGAGGTCTCTCGGGACCCTCGAACCGGTCGCGAGAACTACAGCATCGAAATCCTGCCTCAGTTCTTCCACGGGGATGTCGACCCCGACGTCAATGCCGCAGCGAACCTCCACTCCTTCGTCAATCATTTGCTGGACGCGACGCTCGACAACCGTCTTCTCGATCTTGAAATCAGGGACGCCGAAGCGGACCAGGCCCCCGGCGGCCTCGTCACGCTCAAACAGGACCACCGAGTGTCCGGTGCGTCGGAGTTGCTGGGCAGCCGCCATCCCTGCAGGGCCCGAGCCGACCACCGCGACCCTGTGACCGGTCTCACGCCGTGGCGGCTCGGGAGTTACCCAGCCCTCCTTCCAGGCGCGGTCGATGATGTTCTGCTCGATCTGCTTGATCGTTACCGCTTCGTCCTCCCGTATTTCCAGAACACAGGCAGCCTCGCAGGGAGCCGGGCAGAGCCTGCCCGTGAACTCGGGGAAGTTGTTGGTTGCATGGAGCTGGCGGATAGCGTCCTGCCAGCGACCGCGGTAGACGAGATCGTTCCAGTCGGGAATGAGGTTGCCAAGCGGACAGCCGTTATGACAGAAAGGAACCCCGCAGTCCATGCAGCGGGCGCCCTGGTCAGCGAGTTCCTCGTCGCTGCGGTGAATCACAAACTCGCTGTAATCCCCAACCCGCTCGGCCGGATCACGGTACGGGATGCCGACTCTCTCTATCTCCAGGAAGCCGCCCAGTTTGCCCATTTCAGATTTCCTTCCTGCTGGAGGTTGCCACGGACGTTGCTTCGAGCCCGGCGCTGGCAAGTTCTGATCGATCCTGATCGGAATCAAGCTCGGCAAGTACCCGCTTGTAATCGATCGGGAAGACTTTCACGAACCGCTCGACCTCTTCGTCCCAATTGTCAAGCAGATGCAGGGCAACGGTTGAACCGGTGCGACGCTGATGCTCCTCAACGAGCCCTCGGAGCTCCATACGGTCTGTTTCGGTGAGGCCCTCGATCTGGTTTGCCATCGAAGGATTTATGCGGCCCTCAAGGTTCCCCTCCGGGTCATGGACAAAAGCCAGCCCGCCGCTCATCCCCGCAGCAAAGTTCCTGCCAGTAGGACCGAGAACAACCACCTTGCCACCGGTCATGTATTCGCAGCCGTGGTCGCCTACTCCCTCAACTACCGCCTCGGCCCCTGAGTTACGCACGGCAAACCGCTCGCCACCGATGCCGCGGAAGAAAGCGCGCCCGCGAGTCGCACCGTAGAGAGCAGTGTTTCCGACGATCACATTCCGTTCGGCCTCGTAAAGCGCTCCATCGGGTGGGGAAACCGAAAGGATGCCACCGGAGAGCCCTTTTCCGACGTAATCATTGACCTCTCCGCGGAGCGAAAAGGTGACACCGGGCGCAAGCCAGCCACCAAACGACTGACCAGCCGAGCCTCGGAGCCCCACCTTGATTGTGTCTTCCGGAAGGCCGGCAGCCCCGTGCAGGGTCGCGATCCGATTCGACAGGATCCCGCCGACGCAGCGATCAACGTTACGGACCTCCATTTCGAACTCGACCGGGTCTGAGTTTGCGATCGAGGCACCGGCAGCTTCGATCAGTTTCCAGTCGAGGTTGTCCTCAAGAACCGGTTCCTGTGGACGAACCCTGTGCCGCGGCGCGTCCTCGGGAACACCCTCAGGGAATGCGAGCACGCTGCTCAGGTCGATACCTCGGGCCTTCCAATGGTCAACCGCTCCGTCGGCCTCGATCAGCTCGCTACGCCCGATCAGCTCCGCCATCGTGCGAACCCCGAGCCGCGCCATGATCCTGCGTGCTTCCTCTGCCACAAAGAAGAAGTAGTTGACCACGTGCTCTGGCTGACCCTCGAAACGCTTCCGCAACTCGGGGTCCTGGGTAGCGATTCCCACCGGACAGGTATTCAGATGACAGGCCCTCATCATGATGCACCCGGAGGCAATCAGGGGGGCAGTCGAGAATCCGTATTCGTCAGCTCCCAGCAGGGCAGCCATGACGACGTCGCGACCGGTTTTCAGTTGGCCATCCGTCTGGACGGTGATCCGCGAACGGAGATCGTTCTTCAAAAGCGTCTGCTGGGTTTCGGCCAGTCCTATCTCCCAGGGTATGCCTGCGGACTGGATCGACGAGAGGGGCGACGCGCCGGTGCCACCGTCATGGCCGGCGATCAGAACATGGTCAGCGTTAGCCTTGGCCACGCCCGCCGCGACGGTGCCGACACCCACCTCGGCAACGAGCTTGACCGAAACCGACGCTTCCGGGTTGGCGCAGCGCAGGTCATAGATCAGCTGTTTCAGATCCTCGATCGAGTAAATATCGTGGTGCGGTGGCGGTGAGATCAGGCTGACGCCGGGGGTTGTGTGGCGAACCGAACCGATGTACTTGTCAACCTTGTGCCCCGGCAGTTGACCTCCCTCCCCCGGCTTTGCCCCCTGAGCCATCTTGATCTGGATCTGGTCTGCGTTCGAAAGGTAGTGAATGGTCACTCCGAAACGCCCTGAAGCGACCTGTTTGATCGCAGAGCGTCGAAGGTCCCCATTGTCATCGCGATCAAAGCGAACCGGGTCCTCGCCGCCCTCACCGGTGTTCGACTTGCCTCCAAGGCGATTCATGGCAATTGCCAGGTTCTCGTGAGATTCCCTGGAGATTGAACCCAGCGACATGGCGCCAGTCGCGAACCGCTTGACTATCTCCGACGCTGGCTCGACTTCATCGAGTGGAATCGGTTCAGGAGCCTCCCGAAGCCGGAACAGTCCCCGCAGGGTAGAACGCTTGACGGAGATGTCATTGACCTGACTGGCGAACTCGTCGTACTTGTCCTGAGCGTCCCCACCTTCCCCACGTACGGCGTGCTGGACCAGCGCAATGGTTTCAGGGTTCCACTGATGGAACTCTCCGTCGCGGCGCCAGGAATAGAGACCTCCGACCGGAAGCAGGTCCTCGTGTCGACCCGGAAAAGCAGTCGCGTGTCGATCAAGGGTTT
>CAIZLN010000122.1 GCA_903933815.1 uncultured Solirubrobacterales bacterium | reverse complement strand
CTGACCGAACCCGGGTGGCAGCGACGGTACTTCCTCCGGTGAGGAGCCAGACGGGGTTTCCTGGTCTGAAGCCGAATCATCCGGCCGCTCTCCAAGGGTCACGCTCACAGTCCTGGTCTGACCGTCGCGCTCGACGGTGAGTTCGAACGTGTCGCCGGGATCGGCCGCATTCACCATTGCGGCCACGTCCTCCATGGAGGAGGTCTGACCGCCATTGATTGCCGTGATCACGTCCCCGCCCGCAAGCACCTTCACTGCTTCAAACCAGACCTGCCTGCTGCCGCCCTTGATACCAGCCTCGGCTGCCGGTCCACCTTCGGTGACCACCTGAACAAGAACCCCGCCGTCGACGTCCAGGTTCATCGCCTCGGCCAACCCGGAGTCAAGGCCGATGCCGCTGATTCCGAGGTAGGCATGGGCAACCTCTCCACTCTCCTTGATCTGCTCAACTACGTCGGTGACCGTGTTTGAGGGAATCGCGAAACCGATTCCGACGCTGCCATTGCCGCCGCCAGTAGCGATCTGGGAGTTGACGCCGATGACTTCACCGGCGGCATTGATCAGCGGTCCACCGGAGTTGCCGGGGTTGATCGCGGCATCCGTCTGGATGACGTCCGATATCGAGTAGGCGGTGGTGCTCTGGATCTCACGCTGGAGGGCAGAGACGATTCCAGTGGTAACCGTGCGGTCGAGGCCGAACGGATTGCCTATTGCGACGACCGGGTCGCCCACCTTTGCCCCATTGGAATCGCCGATGGTCAACGGGGTAATCACGTCGGACGGCGCGTCAAGCTTCAGGAGCGCGAGGTCGGTCGAGGGGTCGGTACCGATGATTTCAGCGTCGTAGGAGTTGTCCGAGTCGCCAAGGGTCACCGATACGGACTCGGCCCCGGAGACGACATGGTCGTTGGTCACCATGTGCCCTTCCCTGTCGATCAGAAAACCGGAGCCAGTGGCCGTGCCGGAGCCGCCGCCGCCGAACGGACTGAGGCCGGATGAGTCCTCTTCGACTCCGTCGGCAGTGATGAAACCGACGCCGTCACCATCGCGTTCGTAGATCTGATTGACGAGGTTGCCACCTCCCGCCGACGCAACCGGAGTCGTCGATGGGGCTTCGACCATCTGCATGGTCGTCTCGGTCTTGCCGATCCACCCCGCGGAAACCGCTGCGAATCCGAGCAAAGCGACAAAAAGACCGCCCAGAAGGACGGCGGTGAAAAGCTGACGGAAGGAGCTGCCTGTGGAGTTCATACCGGCATCCTTCAACAGGCTCATTCGCTTTGGCTAAGCAGGCCCCTAAATTTTCCTAAACGTTGTTGCCTTCCGTCCGTCGGGCGCCAGCGGCTGTCAGGGCAAGCGATGTTCCGAGGTTTCGTCCAGCCCGGCGAACTCGCGTACCGTCGCAGCAGGGTCCTCGGCTCGCATCAGGCTCTCTCCGATCAGCGCGGCGTCACAACCCACCCGCTCGAGTTCAACCAGTTCCGCCCGGCTTGAGATCCCACTCTCGGAAACCACCATCTTGCCAGTCGGGACATCGGTGATCAGTTCGTAGGTAGTCGCTACGTCTACTACCCCTGTGTCCAGGTTGCGGTTGTTTATGCCGATGACTTCGGATCCTGCTTCCAGCGCGCTGTGGAGCTCCGGTTCATTGTGCACCTCGACCAGGCAGTCGAGGTCGAGCTCCCGGGCCTCTTCCTGAAACTCACGAAGCTGACGCGGGTCGAGCACGCTGGCAATCAGCAGCACGGCATCGGCACCGCTCGCGGCCGACTCGATCAGCTGATAGCGATCGACTATGAAGTCCTTGCGCAAGATCGGCAGAAGGCATGAGTCACGGGCGGCGGTCAGGTCCTCCAGCCTTCCGTTGAAGTGGGTTTCGTCCGTCAGGACAGAGAGTGCCGACGCTCCGCCGGCTTCATAAGCTCGCACCTGATCCTCCAGGGTCACCCCGGGAGCAATATCCCCAGCACTGGGTGAGCGCCGCTTGTACTCGCAGATCAGCGAAATCCCGGGGCGACTGAGTGCCTCCATGAAGGGCCGGTCACGATCACGACTCGCGAGGGCGGCCTCAAGTTCGGACTGCGGCACTTCCCGCCGACGCCGATCCACGCCGTCTGAGGCGGCCGCAATTAGCTGCTCAAGAATTCCCACTGGACTACTGAACCTTACCGCTCACCGGCGGAGGCGACAAGCCGCCCCAGCACTCCGGCTGCAGCGCCGGAGTCAATCGAAACTGTCGCAGCCTCGATCCCGCTCTCGAGGGAGTGTGCCCGGCCGCCGACCCAGATCGCCGCGGCGGCATTGAGCAGCACCAGGTTCCGGCGTGCCGACTTCTCCCCGGCCAGCACCGCCAGAGTCGTCGCCGCGTTTTCTTCCGGAGTACCTCCGGCAACTTCGGACAGGTCAGCTGATTGAATGCCGAACTCCTCCGGCGTGATCACCAGCTCGCGGGTTGAACCATGCTCGACAGCGATGATTCGGGTGGGTCCGGCAATAGAAACCTCGTCAAGCCCGTCATCGGCCGACACCACAAGGGCGTGCTCGGCACCCAGTCCTGCGACCGCCTCTGCGATCGTCTCCTGATAGCTACGGTCGGAAACACCGATCACCTGCCGGGTTGCTCCTGCCGGATTAGTCAGCGGACCAAGAAAGTTGAAGATCGTGCGCACTGCCAGTTCCTTGCGGACGGGAACCACATGCTTCATCGCACTGTGGTGGCTGGGAGCGAACATGAATCCGAATCCGATCTCGTCGATCTGTGCTGCGACAGCGGCGGGCTCGAGCCCGATCTCCACACCCAGGGCCTCGAGGAGGTCGGCTGAGCCGGAGAGGCTCGTGCTCGAACGGTTCCCGTGCTTGGCAACCGCGCAGCCAGCGCCAGCCGCGACCAGCGCGGCGGTCGTCGAGACGTTGAAAGTCGAGGGTCCACCACCGGTCCCGGCAGTATCGACCAGGTCCTCCCGGGTGCATTCCACAGGCGTCGAGAGCCCGCGCATTGTGCGAGCCAGACCGACCAGCTCCTGCACAGTCTCCCCCTTGGTCCGCAGGGCGACAAGAAAGGCGCCAGTCTGGACCTCGCCGGCCCGGCCCTCCATGATCTCGGTCAACACTGCCGAGGCGTGGTCGGCAGTCAGGTGGGTTCCCGAGGCGACCGAATCGATTGCCCGGGTCAGGATCTCATTCGGCATCTGTATCTCCCTTGTCGTCGCTTAAACCCGCTGCGGAAGGCCCTACATGAAGGGTCTCACCTTGCTCCGGATCGAGCCCGAGAAAGCGGGCCACCATACTCCTGCCGTCCGGAGTCAGAACCGACTCCGGATGGAACTGGACTCCTTCAGCCGGCAGTTTCCGGTGACGTACACCCATCACGATGTCCCCGCAGGTCGCGCTGACCTCGAGTTCGTCCGGAAGCGGGTCACCGGCGATCAGCGAGTGGTATCGACCGACGGTCAGCGGTGATTCGAGACCTTCGTAGATTGTTTTGCCGTCGTGCTCGATCCGCGCCTCCTTGCCATGGATCGGCTCGGCCCGTACAACCGTGCCGCCAAACGCCTGAATCATCGACTGGTGTCCGAGACAGACGCCGAGTACTGGAATTCCACGGCCTGCGAACTCACGGATCACCTCAACCGAGATCCCGGCCTCGTCCGGAGTGCATGGTCCGGGCGAGACGACTACGCGGTCGTAGCCGGCTTCCAGGAGGTCATTGACTTCCGCCGCGTCGTTGCGGACCACTTCCACTTCTGCCCCGAGCTCGCCGAGGTACTGGACGAGGTTGTAGGTGAAAGAGTCGTAATTGTCGATCACGAGTACGCGCATGATCAAACCCAGTCCGGGTTCTCGCAAGCCATCTCGACCGCCTTGAACATCGCCTTGGCCTTGTTCAGGGACTCCCGGTATTCGTATTCCGGCTTCGCGTCAGCCACGGTGCCCCCGCCAGCCTGGATGTGGACCTTGCCGTCTTTGATCAGAGCGGTGCGGATGTGGATCGCAGTGTCCAGATCACCGTTCCATGAGAGGTAGCCGACCGCGCCACCGTAGGAACAGCGCTTCACCGGTTCCATCTCATCGATGATCTGCATCGCCCGGACCTTCGGTGCACCGGAGAGGGTCCCGGCCGGCAGTGCCGACCGCAAAACGTCAAGGGCACCGAGCCCTTCTTTCAGCGTGCCGGTCACCCGGCTGACGATGTGCATTACATGCGAGTAGGTCTCGACGACCATCAACTCCTCAACTTCGACCGAGCCGTACTCCGCCACCCTGCCGATGTCGTTTCTCGCCAGATCGACCAGCATCACATGCTCGGCCCGCTCTTTCGGATCCGAGATCAATGCCTCCGCCAGACGGCGATCTTCCTCCTCGCTTCCGCCACGCGGCGAGGTCCCTGCGATCGGCCGGATCTCCACCGTCCGCCCGTTGACTTTGAGCAGAGGCTCGGGCGAGGCGCCGGCAATCTGGAAATCGCCGAACTCGATGAAGTACATGTAGGGGGAGGGGTTTACGGCCCGCAGCCCCCGGTATATCGATAGCGCCTCCGAGCGCGCTTCAGCCGTGAAGCGCTGTGAGGGCACGACCTGGAAGGCATCTCCAGCCCGGATGTACTCGACAATCCGGGCAACAGTCGCCTCGAACTCCTCCTTGCTCATGTTCGACTCGAACGTGGGTGGTTCGACCGCGGCGGCGTCTTCGGCGGGTGGCACCGGACCCCTCAACCGCTCGTGCAGCTCTGCGATTTTCACCACAGCTTCTTCATAAGCCGAGTCGATTCCGTCGTCACCCACGAAGGCACAGGCGAGGATGGTCGTCTCGTTGTGAAGATGATCGAAGATCACCATCGCGTCGGTAATCATCAGGGCAAGATCCGGCAGACCGAGCGGGTCCGGATTGGCTTCGCCGAGAGGCTCAACGGTTCGGACCAGGTCGTAGCCAAACAGTCCGACCGCGCCGCCGGCGAATGGTGGCAGCCCGGGTACCTCTGCCACCCTGAACCCGGCCAGGTGATCAGCCACCGCAGAGTAGGGATCGGGGGCATCGATTCTCCTGAGGGGCTCACCTTCACCCGACATCGAGTCGCCTGAGTACTCGCTCAGGATGCCTTTCGACCACCGGATGATCGAGTGAGGGCTGGTGCCGAGGAAGGAGTACCGGCCGACCTGCCCGCGTTCGGCCGACTCGAGCAGGAAACAGGGGCCGTCACCACGCAGCTTGAGCAATGCCGAAACCGGAGTTTCACAGTCGTCGGTGAAGCTCATCCGGATCGGGATCACGTTGGCACCAGCCGACAGCTCACGGGCACCGGCAAGGTCTGGTGAAAGACGGCTCCTGAGATCAGCCGCGGCGGCCATTCAGTACCTCCATCGCACGGTCGAGACTGATTTCGCGTGACTTGAGCAGTACAGCCAGGTGGTAGAGCACGTCGGCTGTTTCCTCTTCGACCCTCTCATCGCTCTCCTCCCGAACCGCGCGGGTGACCTCCTCGGCCTCTTCCATCACCTTGCCGGCTGCAAGCTCGCCGTTATCGAGCAGGGTCACCGTGTAGCTGTCCTTCGGCCTGACCATCGCGCGCTCGTCGAGGGTGCGTTGAAGATCGGCCAGCGCCTCGGAGGGCGTCAGATTTGGTTCGCCTCCGTCTTCAAGGCGCCGGTAGAAACAACTGCGCTCCCCGGTGTGACATGCCGGGCCGGCAGGATCGACCAGGGCGAGGATCGCGTCTTCATCACAGTCGATCCTCAGTTCGACCACACGCTGGGTGTTGCCCGATGTCTGTCCCTTGTGCCAGATCTCCTGCCGCGAGCGGCTGAAGAAGTGGATCTCTCCCGTATCCCTCGTAAGTTGGAGGGATTCAGCATTCATCCAGGCAAGGGTCAGAACCTCTCCGGTTCGGAAGTCCTGGGTCAAGCACGGCACAAGGCCGTCACCGTTGAACCTGACCTCCGGACCCCCTTCAGCGAGTGCCATCTCAGCCACCCCCACCTGAGTCACCGTCATCGGTGGCATCGGTGGCCGGATCATCGGCCGTTGCAGAGGTGCCCGGTTCGAGGGAGAGATACCAGCTGCCGCCCTCCTTCACGAGAGGTGCCTCGCCGCTGCGGCCGGCAAAGCTGACCGTGGCCGTTTCACCCTCGATCGAAATGTCCTCGATCACCAGCTTTGGCGACTCGCCTGCCTGCTTCAGGATCTGCCCGGTCTCACTCGCGCACTTGGACCTGGAGCTGAATGTCATGGCGAATGTACTCGGCTGAAGGAGCTGGCAGACGGCAGCGCCGTCCCTGTCAGCGTTTGCGCGGTTGAGTCCGGCGACCAGCTCCTCGATCGCCTCAGTATCGGCCTGATTGCCGGAATCAGAGCCACCGCAGCCGGAGAGAGCCAGAACCCCGGCCGCCAGCAGAAACGCCAGTCTGGTCATCGTCTTCATTCGGTGATCCTACGGTTTGCGACAACTGTTTCGTAGCCGTGGAAACGGCTGGACGGGATCACTCGATCCCGAGGCGGTCGAGCATGTCCACATCGCGCCGCCACTTGCGCTTCAACTTGACCTGCAGGTCGAGGTGGACCCGGGCACCGAGCTCAAGCTCAATGACCTTGCGTGCACCGGTTCCGATCTCGCCGATCCGGAAGCCACGCTTGCCGATCAGGATGCCCTTCTGGGACTCGGTTTCCACCCAGATCTCGGCCTCGATGGTTACCAGGCCGTCCTCCCGGGTGCTCACACTGCGCACCTTGACCTCGGCCGAATGCGGTATTTCATCCCGGGTCCGGATCAGAACCTGCCCCCGGATCAACTCGGCCAGCAGCAGCTCTATCGGCTGGTCGGACCGGTCACCGGGCGGGTACATGTAGTGGCCTTCGGGCATCAGGGAGCCCAGGTGTTCGCGCAGTTCAATGATCCCTTCGCCCTTG
>CAIZLN010000121.1 GCA_903933815.1 uncultured Solirubrobacterales bacterium | reverse complement strand
GGCGATCACCGATGAACCGAGACGGAGCTTCCTCGCCTGGGCCATGCTCACCTCGACCTTGACCGAGACGCTTTTCGAGAACTGGCCGGTGACCATCACCGAGCCGGAACCGATCGAGAACCTCTTCGAGGCCATCACCATGGCCAGCTCGCGATCCCTCAGGGCCGCGGCGTCGGCTTCAGCAGCGTCGGCACGTGCCTTCTCTGCAGCCGCTTCAGCGGCCGCATCGGAAGCGTCGGCAAGAGCAACATCGCGCTCGCCGGTAACCGTGCTCAGCTGCGTCGTCAGATCCGCGACCTGCGTTGTGAGGCCACCGATCTGGGTGTTCAACGGAGCCACTGCCGCGGCGGTCGCGAGGCTGATGTTGCCGGAGGCGAATGAAGCCCCCGCACTCTGCTGGGTATCAGCCGGACGGAAGGTACCACCCAGAGACGCGCAGGAGGTCGCGGGGTCGGCCGTGTTCAGGTCAACGCCGGTTGCCGTCTGGATGACGCCGAGCCATGAGGCCGGGTTGTCATCGAGCAGGGCAGCATCCTTCTGCCACGGGATGTAGCTGTAGAACGGATCCGCTCCCTGCCAGGCGAGGATCACAGACTCGGTGAGCTGCGGTACCCCTGAGCAGGTGGCGTGAGGCTGAGCGCCGGTCTGGGCCTGCGTGAACCAGTCCGCCTTGCTCGGCTTGTTCGGGTCGGCCTGGTTCCTCCAGGCACCGGGGATCTTCATGAAGTTGAGCAGCCCGCCGGCGACCGCGCCGGTGCTCTCTCCATTGGTTTCGTTCAGCACCTTCACGTAGCCGTGGTTGGCGACGACGTAGCGCGGGGTAGCCGCAGGTGCCAGCGTGATCGGTGCGGGCGCCGTGCCCACCGCCGTATTCGGGACCTCTTTGTAAACGGACGGGTGCGCGCTCGAGACTGCAGGCGCGACCAGTGCGATCGCTGCGATCAATGCGGCCAGAAGGCCACTCTTGGTGATGCTTTTCATCGAATTGTTCCTTTGTTTGAGATGGCACGCTCAGCGCGTGCCTTGAATGGGATGTAGACGGCCTCGTAACGTCCGCTCCGCGGCTTGCGGAGACGGAACCGGAAACGGCCGTTTGCGGCATTGGTCCGAGCGCTGGGTACGACTTCCCCCATGCGCAGCCAGAGAACCCGGCCCGGAAGGGCCGGCGAGGTGGTGCCGGTGACCAGGACGCTGCCGTTTCGCAGATTCCTGAGCTTGATCCGGACCTTCGCCCTGACGTTGACTGTGAGGCTCTGCGACGACAGACCGCTCTCGGTCGCGACCGCTTTGACCACGGACTTCTCCGTGATCGCCACGCTGCGACTGAAACTGCCGTCAGCCTCACTCTGGACCGTGTAACTGGTGTCTTTCCCGCTTCCCGTCCTTACTGTGATCTCGACCTCGACATCCGGCCGGGCCGGAAGGACCGAACCGTTGACCGTGACCGCCCCGGAACCGACCCGCATGGCAGGTCCCTTCAGGGAAACAGCCGTGGTCACCGGATCCTCAGGGTCCTGCCCGCACGCACCGACGACGAAATCCGCGCCAAATACCGTACCCACCGGGGCTGTGCCCCCGGGGGCCCGGTCAACCCAGTGCGGGACACCGAAATCGATGCCGTCATAGGTCAGCGCGTGGCTCCCGGTCAGAACATCGCCTTCGGAGATGCCGAGTGCCGGCGGCACGGCCATCACGGCCGCTCCACCCCCACCAACGGTCACGGAGCCCGTCGTGAGCCCCTGCCGGACGAATCCTCCGGTAGGGCTCCAGGTTCCGTAGTCCCACGAGATCGGCTCCGACCTCCAGGCCTGAGCCCGCACGTAGTACTGCTGACCACTAGCGGTGAACAGAAAGGCGAAACCTGCGTGATCCGAGTCGTCATGAGCCGGCTCCCAGACCCCCTGGTCGACCTGCACAACAAGCTCCAGAACACCGCGCTCCTCAGAAAACCAGGCCGCGGTGACGTCCGTGTTGTTGTGATGGCCGTCGCCCTTTGGGTCGCTTATCTGGCGGATGCCGTCGCAAGGCTGAGGCAGGGATGCCTGAGCCTGCGGGACAGCCCACAGAGCGGCGATCACCAGGGTGATGGCGATCAGGAGAACCCGGGACACTCTTGCGAGGCCGGGATTTCCGTATGTAATTCCGGTCATGGTCAGCCCGTCTTCGGAACGGCCCGCTCTGCGGGTGTTCCGGTGACGAGCGCTCCAACCGGGTGCAGGCTGTGCCTGCGCTCTTTCGCCCGACAAGGGTCGGGACGACTGGGCAAGGCGCTCATGCGCCCCCCTTTCGGTGCACTCAAGGTTCCGTCCGCCCTACCGCTGATGCGGGAGAGCGGGGACTAAGAAGCTGGGAGGAGTGTCAGCGGGGGCGGTCGCATGGCCAGGGCGAAGGCCAGTTTGCGGCCGACGCAATGAGCAAGCTGGAGCACCAGAGGCACAGCGACAAGAATCGGACGACGACGTCCTCTGCTACGCGCACGACGCGAATGAGCACGCTCGATTAATTGTTCGCCGGGCCGCAATCCGAGCGAGAGGATCAGTAGGAAAATCAGGGCCGGTGAGAGCAGTGCAGCTGCCGACGCTGAGAGCAGGAATAGCCCGATCGCCATCGCAGCGGTGGCCGCTACTGCGGGGAAACTGCCTCTCCCATGGGTTCCTATACCTGCCATACCGAAGAGGAGCCTAGCAGGCGAAACCGACGACCCCGACCGGGTTGAACGGAGCGAAGTCTCAGATAGCGAAGAGCTGGGAAAGCGAGCGACCCACATCTGGTGGCTCCTCTTCCTCGGCTGCGGCTGCCTTGATGCCTTCGGCCAGGGCCTCGGCAGCCTCGGAAATCTGACTCGCGCGATTGGGCTTGATCTCTCCGGCTTCGGCAGCCTCCGAAAGATCAGACTCCATCAGGCCCGCGAGCTCCCCGAGGCGACCAAGACCGAGCGTAGAGGCCGTGCCATGCAGGGCATGGGCTTCCTGCCGGAGAGCCTCGAAGTCGGAGGTACCAGTATCCAGACCCGCTGCGATTACGTCACACCTCTGGCGTGCCTCCTTGGCAAACGCACCGATGAGATCGGTATCAGGCTTCTCTTCACTCATGGACTTCCTTCCCCGAAAGACTGCTGTGACTGGACGTACAGCCTCGTACTTGCCGACATTGTTGCTGGTCAGGCGATCTGCTGCACGCTGGCCTCAGCCAACTCGCCGCGAGGCAATGGTTCTGATCTAGTCTGACTGAGGTATCCCTACCCGAATGGAGAGAGCGTGGCGAAGAGAGCGGCACTTGTTACTGGTGGTTCCGGCGGTATCGGACTGGCTATCGCGAGGAGGCTGGCCCAGAGCGGCTACGCCCTGACGATCTCCGGTCGGCGGGAAGACAAGCTGCTGGCGACGGCCGAGGCACTCGCGAACGAAGACTTCAAGGTCGAGGCCGTGGTCGCTGACGTGACCAGCGAAGAGGCCGTTGTCGACCTGGTCGCAGAACACAGGCGCCAGTGGGGTCGGCTCGACTGTCTTGTCAACAATGCTGGAGTCGGGATCGGCCAGTCGATTGATGCTGTCCAGGCCAAGCATTTCGATCTTCAGGTGGCGGTCAACCTGCGCGCCCCGGTGGTTGCGACCCGCGAGTCCTCGGACATGCTCAAGGCGGCTGGCGCCGAACATGGCAAGGCTCTGGTCGTAAACCTGGCTTCAATCGCAGGCAAGCAGTATCCGGCCTGGCTCTCAATTTACGCTGCGACCAAGGCGGCCGTGATCTCCTACTCGCAGTCCTGTCAGAAGGAGTTCGGGAACTCCGGCGTCGGCGTGACTGCCATCTGCCCGGGCTTTGTCGCCACTGACATGACCGAGTTTGCAAAGGAGCAGGTTCCCGCAGACAAGATGATGAGTACCGATGACATAGCTGAGGCCGTCTCCTTCCTGCTGAATGTCTCCCCCAACTGCGTCATTCCCGAGATCATCATGTCGAGGCCCGGTTCCGGTCCTGACAGCGGCGGCATGTGAGCCCGGACCCCCTGCGCTGCATAGTCGCCGCCTTCGGCGATCCCGGACACGTATTCCCCGCCGTATCCCTTGCCCGTGCGATGGCTTCGCGCGGACACGAGGTGCTGGTCGAAACCTGGCCTCAGTGGCAGGAAGCCGTAGAAGGTGCGGGTCTTGCTTTCGCTTCGGCCGACGAGTACCAGGTATTTCCCCCTCCCCGTTCCGGCTCTCCCGGCGCCGGACAGGCCGCCGTCGCCCTTATGCCGCTTCTGGAGAAGTTCAAGCCAGATGTCGTCGTGAACGACATTCTCACCCTGGCACCGGCCCTCGCGGCCGAGAAGTACGGCAGCAGATGGGCCACCCTGATCCCTCACCTGTATCCGGTACAGGCCCACGGCCAGCCATTCTTTGCCGTAGGAGCGCTTCCGCCACGGACCGCCATCGGCCGGCGGGCGTGGGGCATGACCGATCACCTGCTCGAACGCGGACTGCTTCGCGGCCGGGATGACCTGAACGCCCAGCGCCGGATCGTGGGCTTGCCTCCCAGCGAGCGATTTCACGGGGGCATCAGCCCCGAGCTCGCGCTGGTAGCCACCTTCCCCCATCTCGAGTACCCTCGCCAGTGGCCGGATTCCGTACATGTGACCGGTCCGATGCCGTTCGAGCTACCCCACCCTGAGATCGAGCTTCCGCCGGGAGACGAGCCGCTCATCCTGGTTGCCCCCAGCACCTCCCAGGACCCGGACAACAAGCTGGTCCGCTCCGCCCTCGCAGCCTTGGCCGGCGAGGCAGTCAGGGTCGTGGCCACCACCAACCACGTCGTGCCGTCCCGGCCGATCGAAGTGCCGCCAAATGCCGTCCTCGTCGACTGGCTCAGCTACTCGCAGGTGATGCCGGAGGCCGCACTGATCATCTGCCACGGCGGTCACGGGACGGTGGCCAGAGCACTCTCGGAGGGGGTGCCGGTGCTGTCCTGCCCTGCGGCGGGCGACATGAGCGAGACGGCCGCCCGGATCACCTGGGCTGGCGTCGGGCTGTCGGTGCGCTGGAGCCTCACCGGGCCGAGATCGCTGCGCTGGGCCGTCGCCGAGATTCTGGGCGATCCATCCTTTAGTGAGAAGGCCACTGAGGTCGCCGCCTGGGCATCGAAGCACGACGGCGCCGCCAGGGGTTCGGTGCTGATCGAATCCCTGACGGCGTAGTACTCGGGGGGTGGGAGTCGAACCCACAACCGTCCGGTTAACAGCCGAATGCTCTACCGTTGAGCTACCCCCGAATGTCACAGCCCGGACATAGCCGGTAAGCCTCACCTGGAGGCATCGAGTGGAGGCAGAACCCTAGCGGAAGGCTGCCCCGGAAGGGTTGCTTCAGGTCTGGCCGGGACCAGGGGCCTCTGCCCGCCGAAGCTCCTCGACCAGCTTCGAGCGACGGCGGTTGAGCTCAGCCCTTCGGCCCGGGTCATCGCCGGACGCGGCAACTGCGATCTCATCCTCAAGCGAGGCGAGTTCAAGCTCCATGAAGTTCCGCCTGATTGAGCCCTCCCCCACCTGTTTCGGGTCGGCCCTCACGACCATCGCTGCTATCAGGCTGTGAAGCTCCCGGTCTGCCTGGTCGAGGCCCTCGGTCGGGTTCTCGAGATGATCCTTCAGCCAGGCGACCGCCCTGACTGTGAGTGGTGAGGTCAGGTGCTCCGGCTCCAGCCGTGCGATGTACTCCCTGCCCTCCTGGGGCCGGGCGATGCACATCGCCAGCAGGGACCGCTCGCGGCGCTCCCTGCGGGAGAGCAGGCTGCTGCTTCCCGCCGGGGGCGGTCCGGCCTCCCCCGGGGGCGGTCCGATGCCGGATGGTCCGCCCGCCGGAGCGCCTCCTGCGTCAGCCCTGTTCGGTGCCCTCCCTGCTCCGGCACCTGACGCCCCGGTCGGGGGTGCGGCCGCGGCGGGTACCGTCTGGGCGAGCCGGGCGACGACGACTGCTGGATCAATGTCGAGTCCCTCGGCCACCCTGCGGGTCAGCTCCTCGCGGGTTGCCCCGGGCGGGATCGCGACCAGGACCGGAGCCGCTTCACCGAGCCCGCGGTCGCGGTCCTGGGGGGAAGAGGAATCGACCGCATCCAGGATCAGGCCGATCTGGAACTCCGGCAGGTCCACCGCCCCAGCGACGAGTTCAAGGAATCGCTCTCCCCCACCCTCAGCCGTTGCGATTTCGGCGGGGTCCTCACCGGCCGGCATCGCCACTACGCGGATGGTCAGGCTTCGTCCGGCGGCCACCTGCTGTGCCCTGAGCATGGCCTTCTGGCCGGCGGCGTCGGCATCCAGTGCCAGGATCACCGTGCCTACCGTTGCCGACAGCTGGGCGATCTGCTGCTCGGTTATCGCTGTGCCCATGATGCCGACCGTCTCAGCGAGGCCAGCCTGATGGAGCGCCAGCACGTCGGTGTATCCCTCCACCACAATTGCCCGCCCTGCCTTGGCCATCGCCGGCCGGGCCTGGTCAATCCCGTACAGGATTTCGCTCTTGTGGAACAGCTCGTTTTCGGCGGAGTTCAGGTACTTGGGCTTCTGTTCGGACCGCATGGCGCGGGCCCCGAATCCGACCGCACGGCCGCGGGCATCACGGATCGGGAAGGTGATCCGTTCGCGGAACCGGTCGTACATTCCGCCCGTCCGCCCCTTCTGCGCGAGACCGGTCGCAGCCAGCTCACTCACCTTGAAGCCCGCCTGCTGGCCACGCATGATCAGGGTGTCCCAGGCACTCGGGGCGTAACCGACGCCGAACTGCTTCAGGACCTCTTCTCCGAGCCCGCGTGACGCCAGATACTCCCGTGCCTTCGCGGCCTCGGGTGCATCCTGCAGAAAGGTCGAGTAGAAGGTCGCTGCCCGGTCCAGCAACTCGGAGAGCCGCAGCCGGGCCTTGCGGCGCTCCTCGGCCTGGGGGTCTTCCTGTTCCCGGGTGACTTCTACGCCGTACCTGTCAGCCAGGGTCTCGACCGCAGCAGGAAAGTCGATGTTCTCGATTTCGGTAACGAAATCAAAGATGTCTCCCCCGACCCCGCAGCCGAAGCAGTGGTAGAGCTTCTCCTCCGCATGGACCGAAAACGACGGGGACCGCTCCTCATGAAAAGGACAGAGCCCGGTGTAGCGGACCCCGGAACGTCGCAGGTCTGTGTGGGCCGAGACAATCTCGACCATGTCGGCCGCGGCGCGGACTCGATCGATGGTGTCAGAGGTGAACTTGGACAGAGGCCAAGCCTAAAGCCGGGACCGCTCGGGCACGTAGAGGTCGGTGAAGTGAGCGATGCAGTAGCGGTCGGTCATGCCCGCGAGAAGGTCGGTGACCTGCTGGATCTGATCGGCGGCCGGGTCAACCACCGGAACCTCCTCAGGGCAATCCATGTAATGGTCGAACAGGATCCTGAGTGCCCGGTGAACGCGTTCATGCTCAGCGCGGGCAGCGGCGCCCAGGTAGACCTTCTGAAACATGAACTTGCGCAGCCTCAGCATCGCACTGCCGAGCTGGTTGCTCTGGCGGATCTCGTCGCCCTCCTGCGACTGCTCGACGATGTCCTTCACCAGCCTGTCGATTCTGCTCGAACCGGTCGGGCCAAGCAGTTCGATCTCTTCGGTCGGCAGGTCGTTCGCGGTGAGAACCCCGGCCCTCAGTGCATCGTCGATGTCGTGGTTTATGTACGCGACCCGGTCGACAAGCCGCACGATCTGGCCCTCCAGAGATTTGCTCTTGACCGGTCCTGTGTGCTTGAGGATGCCATCCCGGACCGGCCCGTTGAGGTTCAGACCGCGACCGTCCCGCTCCAGCACCTCGACGACGCGGAGGGAATGCTCGTTGTGACGAAAGCCCGGGCCGCCGTGCGCCTTGCTGGCTTCATCGAGTGCCTGTTCACCGATGTGCCCGAACGGCGGGTGCCCGAGATCATGAGCGAGTCCGATCGCTTCGGTGAGGTCCTCGTTCAGGTCGAGGGCCCGGGCGACCGTCCGGGCTATGCCTGTGGCTTCCAGGGTGTGGGTGAGGCGGGTCCGGTAGTGGTCTCCCTCCGGAGCAACGAATACCTGCGTCTTGTGCATCAGCCTGCGGAATGCCTTGCTGTGGACTATCCGGTCCCGGTCGCGCTGGAACGGTGTCCTCAGGGCATTGTCAGGCTCCGGTTCCGCTCTCGTCGCCGGATAAGACGGTATCGCCCGTTCCGACAGCACCCCCTGCTCGCGAAGTCTGATTCGGTCGGCGAATGCAGACGCAGCCGTTGCTTCTGCCGGCCCCTCATCGAACACAGGCTCTTCTCCAGTCACGCTGCTGCCTTCTCTTCGGGCCGCGGCAGGCGGACGTGAGCGTGGTGTTCGAGGGTCTCCCCGACCGCTCGCCCGGCCTGCCTGATTGCCACGGGCGTCGCCTGTGGCGATTCGCTCATCGGTCTCCCGAGTGCGTTGACCATGAAACCGTGTGCCTCTTCCGAGAGAGGAAAGGAGTTCGCTTCGCAGGTGGGGCACACGACTCCCCCCGCGACTCCCGAGAAAGCTGTCAGGTGTTCGCTGTTGCCGCAGCGTGAGCATCCGGACAGCTCGGGTGCGAAACCCGCCGCCAGGGCGAGTTTAAGCCGGAATGTGACCATGCCGCCGGGGCCGGCGACCGCTCCGGCCGGGTCATCGTCGACCAGGGCCAGGTAGCGGCAGAGCAGGTTGTAGGCAGGCAGATTGGGTTCTGCCCCGTCAAGCAACCGGAGAACGGCGCCGCAGGCATCACTGGCTGCGGTTATCCCGGATCCCGAGGAGCGAAGCCTGGAGTAACCATCCACCGTCTCCGCGGAGGTCACCGTGTGGAGATCCCCACGGCCACGATGAAGAACGAGTGAGAGCCTGAAAAAGGGCTCGAGCCGGCCCCCGAAGCGGGTCTTCGGCTTGCGGGATCCCTTGGCGATGGCACCCAGCCGCCCGTACTCCCTTGAGTAAAGGTGAAGGATCCGATCGGCCTCCCCATATCGGATGGAGCGCAGCACG
>CAIZLN010000120.1 GCA_903933815.1 uncultured Solirubrobacterales bacterium | reverse complement strand
GTCAGCGACACCCACATCTACTGGTCCGAGCCCTTTCGCGGCTACATCGGCCGGGCAAACCTTGACGGGACCGGGGTCAATCGGGACTTCATCGAAACCGTGTCGCCAGCCAGCGATCTGGCGGTCGAGGGTGGATACCTCTACTGGGCAGCCACCAACACGGTCGGGCGTGCCGGGCTCGATGGCTCCCAGGTGAACCGGAACTTCCTCGGCACTCTGGAGGTGGCGCCGGCGTCGATCTCGATCGCAACCAGCAGCGAGTTCATCTTCGTCGGTTTTGAGGACGGGCTGGGCATAAACCAGCTGAGCCGCGCCCGGTTTGACGGCTCGGGCTTCGACCGTGATTTCACCCGGATCTACCCGGATGGCCTGTCCGGCCTCGCGGCGAGCGAGAGTTTTGTCTACGTGGCGGTGAGGTCGGGTGTGATCGAGCGGGTCAATCTGAAAACCGGCGACTCCGACCCAACCTTCGTGGAAGGCCTTTCTCCGGGTCCCAGGTTTCTCGCTTTGAACGGCGCATTCGGGAGGATCGAGTCCTCACCGTCCGAGCTCAGCTTTCCTTCCCAGAGGGTCGGAACACTCAGCCCCTTTCGCCAGGTGGAGTACGAAAACACCGGCTTCGACGAGGTCAGAATCGACGACCTCAGGCTCGACAAGGCCGAGGACTTCCTGATCACCGGTGAGAGCTGCCCGGCTTCACTTGCCCCGGGGGAGAGCTGCCTTGTGACCGTCCGCTTCGTTCCCGGCAGCGCCGGGCAGAAGACCGACACCCTGCAGCTTCTCACCGGCAGCGAGGGCGAGACGGCCACGCCGCTGACCGGATTCGGGGAGATCCCCACCGGCCCGCCTTCGATCAGGGCAGCCGGAAGGGCCGGCAGGGCCAGCCTGAAGGTGAAGCTGGCCTGCGGGAGCGCTGCACCTTGCTCGCTTGCGCTGAGCGGGGGCCTTGGATCTTCCGCCAGGCCGGCCTTCCCAGCCAGACGGGTCAGCCTCGGTGCAGGCCGGACCCGGACCGTCACCATCGCCTACGGAGCGAGGCTCAAAAACCGGATCGCAGCCCTGCTTCGACGCGGCAGCCGACCGGTCGTGGTTGTCCGGGCCCGGGACGCTTCCTCAAAGAAGACCAGCCAGCTCAGGATCGCCGTCCGGCGCTGAGCCGGAGATGATGTGCGGGAGGCAGCCGAGCGCAAAGTTTTCCGCCCCGCGCTACAAAGCTGAGTTGCTGGCCCTAATCTTGCCTTCGTGAGCTTCCTGACCTCTCTTCCGGCGCCTGTTCTGGCGGGTGCTCTTACCGGCGCCTGCGTCCTTTTTGCGTGGGTCCTCAACAAGTGGCTTCACTCCCGCTATCCGGCTGGCAAAGGTGCCTCCTATGGGATCACCGCTGCCGCTTACATGACCGCACTCGGGAGTCTCTTTGCCATTCTCACGGGCTTTCTGATCAACACGGCATATCTCGGAGTCAGATCGTCCGAGGGGATCGTCGCCGCCGAAGCAGCCGCAGCCAACCGGCTTGCCTGGGGCGCCCGCGGTCTTCCGAGCGCCGATGTATCGCTGATTCAGGAGGATCTCTCCGCATACCTGGCCGCACTTGAGCTCAAGGAGTGGCCGGAGCTTGGTGGAAACGAGCCCGTCTCCGGGGCCTCGGACGAACTCAATGAACTGCAGAAGCAGATCTTCACGGTTGGGGCCCGGGGCTATGCACCCCAGATCTCCGTCGATTCAATGCAGGCGGCAGTCGAGGAGCTTGGCGGTCAGCGCCGGGCCCGGATAACGGCTGCTTCAGCCGAAATCCCGTTTGAACTTTTCGCACTCTCGGTGATCGCCGGTCTGGCCCTGATCGGCAATGCGATAATCGTCACCCTGAAAAACGGGCCCAGGGACGGGATTGTCACGATCGGGATCGTTGTGGTGGTGGGACTTGACCTCGCCCTGATCCTGGCCCTGTCGGGTCCTTTCAATGGTCCCTTCGAGGTTGGCGTTGACCCGCTCACCGGTCTGCTGCAGGAGATCAGGTCCGGGGAGTACCTGCCGTGGAGTGGCGCCCGGTGAAGGGCAAGTGGCTGATTCTCACCGGCGCCCTGGTGGCGGTCCTCCTGGTTGTGGTGGTCGGAGCATCAAGCTGCGGAAGCGGTCCGACCAGCGTGGCTTCCGATGATGAAATCGAGCAGGCCTGCGAGAAAGACTTTTACGGTTGCGTGGAATACGGGCCAGTCAATCCGGTGCGGCTGGGGGCTTTGCTCTGGCTGAGTGCCGGAGCTGATCCGGTCGGAGTTGATTCCCGGCGCGGGGTTGAGCTTGCGATCGATTATCTCGACGGTGAGTTCGACGGTGCCCCCGGATCCGTGCTCGGGCACGAGGTAAGAATCGATGCTGTTGACGACGGCTGCGATCAGGAGCAGGGAATACGGGGTGCCGAGACTCTGGTCAACACGCCCGGTCTGCTCTCAGCCGTGGGGACGACCTGCTCTTCATCAGCCCTGAACGCCGCCGCGGAGGTCTTCAACGAAAAGGGCATTCTGCTGATCTCGCCGACCAACACGGCTCCCGAGCTCACCGACCCAGTGCTCCGGGAGGAGTTTTACGCCCGCACCGCCCCGAACGATCTGATTCAGGGAAACGTGATCGGTACCTACGGCGCCCGCGTTGCCAGAGGGGGCAAGGCTCTTGCAATCACCGACAACACCGCCTACACGGAGTCTCTGGTCGAAGCATTTTCGGATTCATTTCCAAAGGAGCGGGTTAGGGTCACATCTGTGAGGGTCGACGATGGGTCCGCACAGATCAGAAGCAAAGTCCTGAACCAGATAGCCAAGTCGGGTAACCCGGCGATCATCTACTTCCCGCTGATCGGAGAAGCATGCGGGGCGACCGTCAGGGCACTCGGCGGGGTAGTGGATGCCGAGCTGCTCACCTCTGACGGTTGCCTCAATGCCGATGTACTGCGTGAGGCAAGCGCGGCAGGAACCGAGGTTTTCGCCTCTGGCCCCGATGTGCGTGACCTCGAAAACAGCCCGTTTTATGGGAGCGAGTTTCTTCCGGCCTACCGTGAGCAGTACGGAGAGCGCCCGACCTCGGTTTTTCATGCGCACGCCTTCGACGCAGCGAACCTGATCTTCGACGCGTTCCGCAGAACCGCGCTCGTTCAGGAGGACGGCTCAATCGCGGTTCCAAGAACCGCCTTCAAGGAAGCGGTCTTCTCGGTCAACGGATACGACGGATTTTCAGGAAGACTGAGCTGCGTGGAAACCGGTGACTGCCAGGAGAGATCACTGATCTCCATTTACCGCTCGCCAGCCTGGCCGATCGAGGGCGGAACAGAAAACCCGAAAGCTGTTTTCTCCCAAGCCAAGAGCCTCTCCTCGCTTACGGAAATCGAAGACTGAAGTGGCCTTTCCTTTCCCCCGCTAGCTCCCTGGCCCAGGATGAAGGTCGGATATTTCAGGACGGGAGAGTCTGGTCTAGAGTAGTCGTATGACTTACCGAAGGGGGAGGTCGATTCCATCGCGGAGAGGCGTTCGAGTGCTGTCTGCTTGCGCGATCGCGGCGCTTGCGTTGGTCTGCTTGCTTCCAGCCGGTTCTCATGCTGCGACGGCCCCCTCCAAGTTTCCCAAGGGTTTCATGTGGGGGATCGGGGGCAGCCCCGGCTTCCAGTCCGAGATGGGCCAGGGTCGGTTCCGCGACACCAACTCCGACTGGTGGGCCTGGACCCACGACCGCGAGAACATCAACTCCGGCACGGTCAGCGGTGACCTTCCGGAGAACGGCCCTGGTGGCTGGGCTGACAACTTCGCCACCGACATCAATAACGCCAGGAAGCTGGGACTGGGTGCCTGGCGGATGGGTATCGAGTGGAGCCGGATATTTCCCCGGAGCACCGCCTCAGTGAAGATCGGCTCGAGCGTCTCAAGGGCAGACCTCAGGGCACTTGACAGGCTCGCAGACAGGTCTGCAGTTCAGAGGTACGGGGAGATAATCAGGGCCGTCCGCAAAGCGGGGATGAAGCCGTTCATGGTGATCAACACCTACACGCTTCCGCTCTGGATCCACGACCCGATCGCGATGCGCGACGCCCTTGCGTCACGCGGTGCAGACGACCCGGTTCCGACCGGCCTGAAAAAGTCCGGATGGCTCTCGCCGGAGACGGTTACGGAGTACCGCAAGTACGCGGCGTATCTCGCCTGGAAGTTTGGTGGGCTCGTTGACTGGTGGGTGCCGCTGAACGAACCGATGGTGAACGCCATCTATGGCTACGGGAACATTCCCGGTGCCTTCGCCGGCAACTTTCCCCCTGGGGCCCTCTCGTACGAGTCGGCAATCCTGGCACTCGAGCACATGGCCGACGCAAATGCGGCCGCCTATGACGAGGTCCACTCCAAGGACAGGCGGGATGCAGATAGCAGCCCCAGTCAGGCCTGGGTCGGTCGCAGCCTCCGGGCGGCCCGGGTCGGCCTGATCCACAATCTGATCCACTTCACCCCGACTGATCCCATGCGGGAGGCCGATGTGGTTGCGACCGAGCACGCCGAGCAGGTTTTCAACCGACTCTTTCCGGATGCCGCCATAAAGGGCATTTTCGATCGCAACGGCAATGGTGTCGTGGATCCCGGCGAGACCGAGCCGGAGATGGCCGACAAGGCTGACTTCTACGGCGTCAACTACTACTTCCGTGGGCGAGTGACCGGTCTCGGGTTTCCGCTCAGCAGCGCAATCCCGCTGCTCGATTTCCTTCCGAGCGTCGGATACCGGTGGGACGGAAACCCGACAGGCCCGCTCTGCCCGACGGTCTGCTCGGACTTCGGGGCCGAGATCGATCCCGACGGCCTCGGGGTGGCACTCCGGGAGGCAGCCGAGTACGGCAAGCCGATCATCGTGACCGAAAACGGGCTGGCTGACAAGGAAGATGATCTCCGTCCCCGCTTCCTGGTTGAGCATCTCAAGCAGGTCGCGCAGGCAGCCAGAGCCAGACCGAACGGAGTTCCCGTGCTCGGCTGGTTCGAATGGAATCTGACCGACAACTACGAGTGGGCGGCAGGCTTCACGCCAAAGTTCGGTCTCTACTCATTCAACCCCAGGACCCTCAAGCGCACGCCTCGTCGGGCCAGCGTCAATGTGTTGTCCCGGATCACCAGGGCGAACGCGATCCCCGGCGACCTGCTCGACCGGTTCGGCGGATCCGGCTGACCCGTTCCTGACCCTGCGTCCGGACAGGACCCCGGACCAACACCCGGACCAAACTCCGCGAGCGGTCAGGTGGGAGTGGCCTCTCAGGCCCTGTTTGTCGCCCCGCGGGGCTAGCGCCGCTTCAGCTCTTGAGCCTTGGCCTTTTTGGCCTTGGCGGCTTTGGCTTTTCTTGCCTTCACTCTGGCGGCCTTGGCCTTCGCCCGCGCTTTCGCCTTGGCCCTTTTGGCCTTGAGCCCACGCTTCACAGAGTCGTTTTTCCGAACTTCCGGCATCGGTGTCGCACAGGCGATCAGGCCTTCCCTGCCTTCTTCCTCCCAGCACTCGCTGACCGGAGGATCGACACAAACGATTGGTCCCTCTTCGGTCTCCCAGCATCCGTAGAAGGGAGGCTCGCCGCAAGGCAGCGGATCTTCGGAGGTTTCATCACTGTTGCTGCTTGAATCGCTGGCGTTGTAGTGAACCCCGGGTTCAACTGTGCCTTCATCGCCGGCCTCGCTGCCGTCCTCAGCAGGGCAAAACGGGGGGTCCACAATCACTCGAGGGCACTCGGGCATCGGTTCCTCGGAAGGCCAGCCCAGCGCACAGACAGTCGGGTCCTCGGGGAGGGGCCGGCAGAACTTGGGGTTTTCCTCCGAAGGGTCACACCTCGGTGGTTCACAGTTGCCGGCCTCATCGCACCATGGCGGCATCGGCGGAATGCAGACCTCGGCTCCGTCCTCGCAGAAGGGCGGGTGCGGTCGCGGAGGATCGGGGCAGTGTCCGATTGCCAGACAGACAACTTCGCCTGCGTGGGGTTCGGAGTTTCCTGGCTCACCCTCGGAGGCCCCGGCCACAGCCGGCAAGGCAAAAGTGGCAATCAGGGCGAACAGGCATGCCAGAAAAAGCGTTGAGGCTCCCTTTCTCATGTCGAAAACCATACATAAATCTTCAAGATATTTCAGGAATAACCCCTGCTTTGAATGTCACGGCCACGTTCTGGGCACGCATTCCTGATCGCCCAGACAGGTCATCCGGCCGTTGAGTG
>CAIZLN010000119.1 GCA_903933815.1 uncultured Solirubrobacterales bacterium | reverse complement strand
TCCTTCATCACATCGCCAAGCTGCCCGGTGATCACCAGTTTTCCGCTCCCTGGCATCGCCGTGGCCTCGATGAAAAGCACGTCTCCTCCTGTCGGGGTCCAGGCGAGCCCGGTGGACACACCCGGCATCTTGGTCCGCCGTCTGGTCTCGGAGAACACCCTCCGCCGACCCAGCAACTCCCGTACGCGCTTTCCGGAAACCTTCACTTTTGGTCCCTCGCCGTCGTTCTCGGCAAAGGTCCGGGCCACCTTGCGACAGACAGTTCCGATCTCCCGCTCAAGGCCGCGCACTCCCGCTTCACGGGTGTACTCCTCGATTATCGCGGTCAGGGCCGGGTCCGTGAACGCGATCTGCTTCGGCTTCAGACCGTTCGCCTTGATCTGACGGGGCACAAGGTAGCGACGGGCGATATGACGCTTCTCATCGACGGTGTACCCGGCCAGCTGAATCGTTTCCATGCGGTCACGAAGCGGACCGGGAACCGTGTCGAGCACGTTGGCGGTAGCGATGAACATCACATCAGAGAGGTCGAACGGGATGTCAAGGTAGTGGTCACGGAAGGTGTCATTCTGAGCCGGGTCGAGCACTTCGAGCATGGCTGAGGAGGGATCTCCGCGAAAGTCGGACCCCATCTTGTCGATCTCGTCGATCATGAACACCGGATTCCGGGAACCGGCATCTCTGAGTGCGCGCACGATGGTGCCCGGCATTGCGCCGACATAAGTGCGTCGGTGGCCGCGGATCTCCGCTTCGTCACGTACGCCGCCGACCGAGATCCGCTCGAACTCGCGCCCCAGAGCACGGGCGATCGACTTGCCGAGGCTGGTCTTGCCGACTCCCGGGGGCCCCACGAAACACAGGATCGGCCCGGGGGAGTCCGGGTTCAGCTTGCGGACCGCGAGGTACTCGAGGATTCGATCCTTGATCTTCTCCATGTCGTAGTGATCCTCATTGAGGACGGCCCCTGCGTGGTCGATATCGAGGTTGTCAGTCGTCTCTTCATTCCAGGGGAGATCAACCAGCCACTCGAGATAAGTGCGAATCACACCGTGCTCAGCCGCCGCTGGCGGCAACTTCTCCAGCCGGGACAGCTCCCGCTCGGCCACCTGAAGAGCCTGCTCCGGGAGCCCGGCTGCCTCTATCCGCTCGCGAAGTTCATTGGCTTCAGCAACCTGTTCGTCCTCCTCGCCGAGCTCGGCCTGGATCGCTTTGAGCTGCTCACGCAGGAAGTACTCGCGCTGGCCCTTGTCGATCGAAGACTGGACCTCTGACTGGATCTGGGAGCCAAGCTGGATCACCTCGAGCTCGCGGGCGAGAATGCCGGAAAGAATCCGCAGGCGCTTGACTACGTCGACCTCCTCGAGCAGTGCCTGCTTCTCCTCATTCGGGATCCGGAGGGCCCCGGCGATCAGGTGGGAGAGCGCCGACGGATCCTCGACATTGGTGACCGCCATCTGGAGCTCTTCCGGCAGATACGGGATCAGCTCGATGATCTCCGAGAAAGTACTCTGGACATTGCGGCTGAGTGCCTCGAGTTCGGGCGTTTCCTCGACCACGTCGGGCATCTCGGTGATCCGGGCGACAAGGTAGGGCTCCTCGGCGACGTACGGACCCAGCCGGACCCTCTGACTCCCCTGGATGAGCACCCGGATCGATCCGTCCGGCACCTTGAGCATGCGCGTGACCACGCCGACCACCCCCACGTCGTAGAGCTGGTCTGGAGACGGTGTGTCCTCTTCAGGATCGGTCGATGCGACCATCACGAGCATCCGGTTCCCGGCTAGTACGTCATCCACCAGTTTGATCGAACGATCCTGGCCGACACCGAGAGGTGCCAGCGTGTCGGGGTACGCGACGGAGTCACGGAGCGGCAGGACCGGCATCGCATCCGGGAGGGATTCACTCGCCCGGATCGCCTCCTCCTCCCCGCCGCTTTCGACCACTTCCAGAACCGGTACGGCCTCTGCGGACTTCTGCCGGGCACGACCCTGCCGACCAGTCCGCAGTCCACGCTTCGGGGTGTCAGCCATCGGGCGACCCTCCCTTGCCGCGGTGGTCCACCGGGACCCGGCGGGTCAGATGTGCCTCGTCACGCAGCGGCAGTTCGATCTGCAGGATGCCGTCTTCGTAGGAAGCACCAGCTCGCTCCGGATCGACGTCCACCTGGAGTTCGACCACCAAACGAAATGGTCCGGTCGGGATCTCGACCTGCTGGTAGACGCGGCCTTCTGTCTCCGGCACGGCACGTCGGCCGACCACAGTCACCTGGCGACCTCCGACCTCGATCCCGACAGAGGCCGGGTCGACACCGGCGAGGTCGCACTTGACGACCGCCCGCTGCGGGTCGCCGCAGTAGTAGACGTCCACATTCGGAGAAAAACCGCTGGCCCGGCGGCTTATGTAGCTGGTGCGCCCCCAGGTCCCACCGAGCATCTCGTCCATCTCCCGGCGCATCCGGGCGAAGTTCGCAAAAAGGTCACGTTCGGGCATCGGTACCAAGTCTAGAGGTCGATCTCCATCCCCTCACGGGCTATGTCGAGAGGGCCGCTGAAGCTCTTTTCTGCCTCGGCTGCGGCCCACCCGGGATCGAGATCATCCGAGATGTGAGTAATCAGCAGTCGGGCCGCTCCGGCGGCCTCGGCATGCTGGCCTGCCTCGAATGGGGTCATGTGTCCGCCCTCGCCGGAAGGCTCGGGCGTCGCGAGAGTAGCTTCGGCTATCAGGAGGTTGGTGTCTTTTGCGAAAGAGACGAGGGTCTCGTTGGGTCGACAATCAGCGCCAAAGGTGAGCCGGGATCCGTCCGGATCCTCCACCTCGATGGCGAAGGTGTCGATGAAGTGAGGCACCTTGCGGAAAGAAATCTCAAGACCACTCAGTTCTATCTGCTCGGACGGGTCGTACTCGCGAAACTCGAAGGCGTCCTCGACCAGCGAATGCATGCCCCAAATCCCGCAAACCTGCCGAAAGGCCTCACGGGCACCGGGTGGGCCGAACAGCAGCGGCCGGGCCGGAGAATCAGTTCCGGGCCAGTCGCCTACCGGCTCGGCCTGCTGGCGCGGCGAGAAGGTCAGACCGAAGGCGAACGGGACCAGATCAAGAAAGTGGTCCGCGTGGAGGTGCGAAATGAATACCGCATCGACATCCACGTAGTCGCTGTACTGGCGCAGCTTTCCGAACACTCCGTTGCCGCAGTCGAGCAGGATCTTTGTTTCCCGGCTGGAGACCAGGTAGCCGCTGCAAGCGCCGCCTGCGTCCTGCCAGGAAGGTGACTTTCCTAGAACCGTGAGATTCATCCCAAGGCAGGTTATGCCCATCGCCGTCAGACAGTGATTGAGCCCGGGCTCTGGACGGCTGCTTTCAGCCCGGCACGGATCCTCTGCGGACTCCGGTCCGCCTCAGATTGACGGCTGCGCGGATTCCTGGCGCTCGGGCGAGGCAAACCTGCGCTCTTTTGCCCAGCGCGGCGGTCTGAGCAGCAGCACGGGCTGCTTCGGGGGTACGAGCCCCTCTGGGCGACTCGGACGGAAAGTCACGCAGGGCTCTTCAAGCTCCAGCGCACAGAGCATCTTCTTGCGGAAGTAGCAGTCCTCGCAGCGGGGGGCGTCTGTCTTGCTTGCGGCCACGGAAGGCATCCAAGCAATACGCGGGCGGGGCGGTCGCTGACGTTTCCGCAAATCGCAACATTCCGGTTTTCACAATCGGATAACAACCCCGCATTTTGGGTAGTCGGCGGCCGGCGAAGGGGAAGAGTTCCGAGCTCCCGAAGATTAAGCGCCGACCACCGGAGCCGACCCGGGCCAGGGCCAACGCACCCCGAAAGCCAGGTGCCCCACCTGCGAGCCCGGTGCTCCACCTGCGAGCCCGGTGCTCCACCTACGAGCCCGGCCGAGACGCAGGCCTGCCGGGAAGTGACCCGGCTTCAGGCAAAGGGTCTGCCCGAAAAC
>CAIZLN010000118.1 GCA_903933815.1 uncultured Solirubrobacterales bacterium | reverse complement strand
CGTCCTTCGGCCACATCGGCCGGTCCTCGGCGCCGTGCTGCTCTTCGAGGAAGTCGACCACTTCGTTGCCGGACCCGAACTCCGAGGGGTGGTCTCCGTTGTTGAGGTCGTTGTCGAGTGAGAGCTCGGCGACCAGCCCGGTACGCAGCAGGAAGCACGCCTCGCGGGCGGTTCGCACGTGGACCCATCCCGCCGGAGCCCGGCGGGTTTCGAGGTCGTCATCCAGCCAGACCTTCAGGCCGTTGTCGAGGTAGACGGGCCGGCCGATCGCGTCGGTAACTGCGCTGCGGTATCTCGTTTCTTCACTCATTCGTTTTCCTTTCCCACGCCTTCTTCTGTTCCGACGGGCCCGCCTGTTTCGCCTGTTCCGCACGTTGCTCGCGCAGAGCCCGGCTCCAGTTCGGCGTCACCGGCTGAACCTCGACGCCCCGCCGCTGTCCGCCGACCTTGAGCCATCCTCGCCGGCCGCTAGGCACGTAGCCCTCACGGGTCTCGGAGCTCCGGTCATTACCGGCACGACCTCGCTTCGAATCCGACCCATCATCTGACGACATATGACACCTCCATTGATTCGGGCGTTCGCACCGTGTCCCGTGGGATCGGTTGCGGCGGCGTCATCGGGCCCGGACCCTCGACCGCGCTGAATGGACGGTGCGCTTGCCGCACCGGGTGGAGAGAGTCTGACACCGACCCCGCTTTCTGACAACCCCCTCCGGCAACGAGATCCAATAAATCAGCGGATATGAACGAAAATCGCGATCTCGATCGGCAGACGGTGCGTTTGCCGCACCTCGTGGAGAGGTTCTGACACCGACCCCGCCTTCCGACAACTGCCTCGAACGTACCCGTCGAAATGCCGATCAGGGGATCGAGCCGAGTGGAGCGAGCGGTTCGGTGTCGGCGGCGAGATCCGTGTGGGTGACCAGAAGCTCGAAGTCCGAGTCGTAGTGGAGGATCGTTGCGGAGTGATCCTCGGCGATCGCGGCGATCATGTAGTCCAGCGGGGGCACTCCCAGGTGCTGGCGGGCTGACCTCATCTGCTGTTGGAGCTCCGCCGAGCGCCGCTCTGCCCTTTCGGAGATCCAGAGCAGAGGCAGGGCCTTCGGGTCAGCCAGAGGGTCAGCCTTGCCCGACCAGACCTCCAGCAGCAGCGGCGTACTGGCGGCGACGATCCCCCGGGAGATCCAGCCTGCGACTTCGCTCCGGCGCTCCGGGTCAAGCGCCGGGCTGCCGAGGCGCCAGAAGGCGCTGGCGTCCAGCAGAAATAGCCGCTCGCTCACGGTTGTCGCGAGGCGTGCCGGATCCTGTGGACTTCATCGAGGTCCGGCTGCGGAGCTTCCCTCATCCGGTCGACGAACGTCTCGAGCGCGATTGCGTTGGCGCGGTCCTTGGCTTCGATTTCGAGCAAGGTGGATTCGGCCCCCTTGCGAACGAGTTCGGAGAGGCTCGGCGTCCCTTCACCCATTCGCTCGCGCAGTGGTTTGAGGACGGCAGCAAGAGCTGGCGTCTCGGTGATTGAGTGTCGCGGATGAGAGGTCGGCATATGAAAAGTGTAGCACCGTACAGCACCTTTCTCGAGGGCCTGTTTCATGGGCACAGCCTCGCAAGTGCCCGGCAACCCGTTACTCGCCAACGGTGACAATTGTTCCAACACTCAGTCAATAGTCCGGGACCGGATCTGAGAGAGTCTGTGGCATAAGAAGCGCACCAAAGGAGAACCTCGGATGGCTGAAGACAGAACGCTCGGCGAACGATTCGACCTCGCCCTGAAGATGTCCCACAACTACCACGCCGACCAGAAGCGCAAGGGCACCGAGACGCCCTACTTCGGTCACATCCTCGGCGTCGCATCACTGGTGGTCGACGAGGGCGGCACTGAAGACGAAGCGATAGCCGCCCTGCTCCACGACGCCCCCGAGGACCAGGGAGGCGAAGAGACGCTCGAGGAGATCGGCCGGGTCTTCGGCGAGAAGGTCAAGGGCATAGTCCGTCGCCTGAGCGACACCTTCGAAGACCCCAAACCCCCTTGGAGAAAGCGCAAGGAGGACTACCTCGCCCACCTGCGCACCGAAGACGACCGCTCCGTCCTGCTCGTCTCGATCGCCGACAAGCTCCACAACGCCCGCTCGATCGTGCTCGACCGCGCCGATGAAGGCGAGGCCGTCTGGGACCGCTTCACCGGGGGCAAGGAAGGCAGCCTCTGGTACTACGGCGAGCTGGCCACGATCTTCGAAAGGAGCTTCCCCGGCGCGATGTCAGAGGAGTTCAGCCGGACGGTGGCGCGGCTGTCAGGTGCCCCCGACGCTGGCAGCCACTCGCTTGAGCCGTGAATACCCCGGGTGCCAGGGCCGAGGTCGTGGGCGCACGCTAGGTTGAACCCATGTCAGTAGAGCCAACACCCATAGACCCCGAACTCGCCCGCTACATCCAGGACCACGCCGGTGGCCGGGATGAAGTGCTTAGAAGGGTCGAGGCCGAGACTGCCGCGATGGGCGACTTCGCACGGATGCAGACCGCGCCCGAGCAGGCCGCCTTCCTCGAGATGCTGACCCGGCTGGCCGGGGCGAGGTTCGCGGTTGAGGTCGGCACCTTCACCGGCTACGGCGCGATCCGGATCGCCCGCGGCCTGACCGAGGGCGGCACCCTCCTTTGCTGCGAGCTCGACCCCGAACACGCCGCCACCGCCCGCGCCAACCTCGACGCCGCCGGCGTGGGGGAGCAGGTCGAGATCGCAGTCGGCCCCGCGATCGAGACCTTGCGCGCACTGCCGCAGGACCCGCAGATCGACTTCGCCTACCTCGACGCCGACAAGACCGGCTACCCCGACTACTACGAGGAGCTGGTCACCCGCCTCAGCCCCGGCGGACTGCTGGCGATCGACAACGTCTTCATGGCAGGCGAGATCCTGAGTCCCGAGCGGGAGGGCACGATCGCCATGGCCCGGCTCAACGACCTCATCCTCGAAGACGGCCGGGTCGAGTCAGTGATGCTTGGCATGGCCGACGGTCTCACTCTGGTCCGCCGCATCCCCGGCTGAAAGATCGGCTTCAGCCGCCGCGGAAGGGTCCGTTTCGCCTGCTTGAGGTAAAGATTCAGGAGTCGTATTCAACCGCAGGGAGCGGGAACAGCCAGATGCGCCGAAAGAGTAAAGACCAACCCGAGACGACCGAACCGGACCTCGAGCCGGAGGCGGAGGAGCTCGAAGGCCCCTTTGACATCGACGGCTACGTAGCCCCTGAGGCTGAGGGCGACGACCCGGAGGAGTTCGATGAAGCCAGGATCCTCCTGGGCCGCGACCCCGACCAGTTCGCGGCCGACGAACTCGAACCCCACGAACTCGAACCCGACGAACCCGAACTCGAACCCGACGAACTCGAACCGAACGAACCCGAACCTGAAGGGCCAGAGGCCGAAGGCATCGAGCCGGCCTCCGGCCCGGGCGCTGCCCCCGCCAGGGCTGAGCCGAAGAAACCACGCGAGCCGATCGGCCCCAGGGCAAAGGCGGCCTGGGCGGCGCTGAAAGGGGCCTCAGCGGCCCTGTTCGTTCGGGTCCGGTCGATCGAGCTGCCGGGGGAGCCGGATTCCGGTCGCAGGCGCATCGGGGTCGCCGCTGCGATCGCACTGGCGTGCCTGCTGGTCGGGGCAGGCGCATTTTTGATCGGCAAGGGCACCGGGGCCAGCCTCGATCAGGCCAGGCAGGAAGGCCAGACAGCGGGCAGGGAGGCCGGAACGATCGAGGGCGCCGCCGAGGGGTACGCAGCCGGCTTCAACAAGGCTCGCCAGAAGGCCTTCAAGGATGCCTACGTCCCCGCCTACCGGTTCGGCTACAAGCGCGCCTTCGAACAGGCCGGGCTGAGCATCCCGGCCGACAAGGACTTCGAGGTCCCGCTGCCGTGAAGGCACTCCGGGCCCACCGCTGGCTGGTCGGCACCGCGGCAGCGCTGATCCTCGCCGCAGGGGCGGGCTTTGCGATCGGCGCCGTCTCAGCCGACAGCAGTGCCGAAGCCGAGGCCGCCCGCGACCAGGAGTTCAGCCTCGCATACGAGCAGGCCTTCGAGAGCGTGCGGGCGCCCTCAAAAGAGCGCGGGCTGATTGACGGAGAGGCCGGCGGCCGACTCGCCGGTCGAACCACAGGCGGCATCGAGGGGTTCGATCTCGGAAGCGGGAGCGCCGGACTTCAGGTCGCCGCAGACCAGCTCGCCGCCGCCGAATCGGCCAGGTACGCCGCCGAGGCCGAGCTCGCCGACCGCCAGGCCAACTGTGGCGCGATCCCCAGATACCCCGACACCTGCCCGACCTCCGCCGAGCTGGCCGAGTACCGGGCGGCTCTCGCAGCAGCGAAGCGACCAAACAGACCGAGGGCCAGAGGGGCAGGCGGGGGTGGCTGAGTCCGAGGCAGACAGGCCCGACGGCCCGATCGCCCCCGGCGTCGAGGCAGAGGACCGGGAGCCCG
>CAIZLN010000117.1 GCA_903933815.1 uncultured Solirubrobacterales bacterium | reverse complement strand
GCTCTGGCCTCAGTCGGCGGATCGACCGCCGGGAAGACGGAAACTGCGCCAAAGCCCAAGGTAGCGCCAAAGCCCAAGGTAGCGCCAAAGCCCAAGGTAGCGCCAAAGCCCAAGGCGGAGCCAAAGCCCAAGGGCTCCTCCGCTTCCGAGCCCGCAAAGAAGCCTGCTCCGACATCGAAGACCAAGTCTCAACCAGTCACAAAGCCTGCGCCCGGGCCTGCATCAGCCGATGCCAAGCCCGCCGCCTCCACCAGCCCGGGAAAGCCCGTGCGTCCTTCGACGACCACAGACGCCAGTGCTGGCGCGGCAGCGGGAAAGAAGCGCCGTCGGGTCGTCATTGACTCCCAGGCATCACGCCGTGAGCAGGGCGGTGGCCCGCCGCCACAGCGCCCGCCTCGTCGCCGCGGGGGCCGACGCCGCAGACCTCTGCTTGAAGAACCCGGTCCCGTTGATACGGATCCCGCCGAGCCGCAGGCAACCAAGGTCGGCTCAGGAGTCACCGTGCGCGACCTGGCTGAGCTTCTTGGCCTGAGTTCTGCCGAGCTGATCAAGAAGCTGATGATGATGGGGGAGATGGCGACCCTCACCCAGACCCTTACCGACGAGTCCGTGCTGGCAATTGCGGACGAGTACGACCGCAAGATCGAGATTGTCTCAGCGGCTGACGAGGAAGCCCCGGCGCCCGTGTTCGAAGATGACGAGGAAACCCTCGTGAATCGCCCGCCGGTTGTCACGATCATGGGACATGTCGATCACGGCAAGACTTCGCTGCTCGACGCAATTCGTGAAACCGAGGTCGCTGCGGGCGAGGCCGGTGGCATAACTCAGCACATCGGCGCCTATCAGGTCCACCACCAGGACCATACGCTCACCTTCCTGGACACCCCGGGCCACGAGGCCTTCACGGCGATGCGCGCCAGGGGTGCCAAAGTGACCGACGTCGCCGTGGTCGTGGTTGCCGCCGACGACGGAGTCATGCCGCAGACGCGGGAGGCGATCGACCACGCCAAGGCCGCCGACGTTCCAATCCTCATTGCGGTCAACAAGATTGACAAAGAAGGCGCCCAGCCGGACCGGATTCGCAGCGATCTGGCCGCCGAGGGTCTCAACCCCGAGGACTGGGGCGGGGAAACGGTCTACTGCGATGTTTCGGCGAAGACCCATCAGGGTCTGGATCATCTGCTGGACATGATCATCCTTGTCACCGAACTCGAGGAGCTCGGGGCCAATCCCGAAGCACCCGCATCCGGCACCGTCATTGAATCCCAGCTGGATCCAGGCCGTGGTCCCGTGGTCAGCGTGCTTGTCCAGCGTGGAACGCTCCGGGTCGGAGATTCGGTCGTCGCTGGACCGGTCTGGGGCAAGGTTCGTGCGATGCACGACTTCCTCGGTGACAAGGTCGAGACGGCCGCTCCCGGCATGCCGGTTGAGGTCCTCGGTTTTGACGGCGTATGTGATGCCGGAGAGTTCGTTCAGGCCGTCGATAACGACCGTCGGGCAAGGCAGATGGCTCAGGAGCGCCTGAACCGGCTCAAGGCAGAGACGATTGCACGACGCGCTGCGCGAAAGGTGACACTCGAGGAGATATTCGCCCGCGCCCAGACCGGCGACCTCAAAGAACTCAACATCGTCCTCAAGAGCGATGTGGCTGGCTCGCTGGAAGCACTTCAGGACGAGATAGCCAAGGTCCCGCAGGAGCAGGTCGCGATCAACATCATCCGCGCCCAGACCGGCGGGATCACCGAGTCCGACGTAATGCTCGCCTCGGCATCGAACGCAGTCATCATCGGCTTCAACGTGCGGCCGCTGAGCGATGCCCGACGGGCCGCGCAGGTCGAAGGTGTGGATGTCCGCACCTACTCGGTCATCTACAAGATCACCGAGGACCTCCGAAACGCCATGGAGGGGATGCTCGACACGGTCGAAGTGGAAGAGTCTCTCGGTGAGGCTGAGGTCAAGGAAGTGTTCAAGGCATCCAAGGTCGGCAAGATCGCTGGCTGTGTGGTCACAGAGGGTCGCATCACCCGCGAAGGCAGCGTCAGGTTGCTGCGCGAGGGGACAGTCATCTGGACCGGAACCCTCGACTCGCTGCGCCGCTTCAAGGACGCTGTCCCGAGCGTCGACGAGGGTCAGGACTGCGGAATCGTCCTGGACGGCTACGCTGATGTCAAGGTCGGCGACGTACTCGAGTTCTTCTCGACCAAACAGGTCGAACAGACCCTCGACTAGGAGCATTCGGTGGCCAACTCGCGCATGCGCAGAGTCAACGAGGTATTGCGGGAAGTGATCGGCCAGGCCGTCACGGTGGAGCTGAGCGATCCGCGCCTGGAAATGGTCGCCGTCACGCATGTGGATGCCACCCCGGACCTCAGATCGGCCAAGGTGTACGTGACTGCCCTTGGCGGCGAGGAGTCGCGGGAGGGTGCGCTGAGGGCGCTCAGGAGTGCCCACGGCATTCTGCAGAGTGCGATAAACCGTGAAACCCACATGAAGCGCACTCCGACACTCACCTTCACTTACGACGAAGCGGTCGAAACCGGCCTTCGAATTTCAGCTCTGCTCGAGGAGGAGCAGGAGGCCGAACGTCCAGCCCCCGAGGAACCTGAAGGAACGGCTTGAGCAGCCCGGCAGATACCGGCGAACGGTCAGAAGCCGATTCGATCCAGCCGATTGCTGATTTGATCAGGCAAAATCGCAAGTTCCTCCTGACAACCCATGAAGGCCCCGACGGTGACGCACTCGGATCGTTGCTTGGCACCCAGCACATGCTGGAGTCCCTGGGCAAGGACTCGGTCATGTTCCTGGCAGCAAAGGAGTTTCCACTGCCGATTGAGTACCGGCACCTGCCACTGGAAGACGTTTTCCACGAGCCGCCCGCAGACCTCCGCGACAGAGTCGTGATCTTTCTTGACTGCGGCAACATCGACCGCATGCCGGTCGATTTTTTGCGGGACGGCGGAATGACTGTTGTAAACATCGACCACCATCACGACAACACCCGCTTTGGTGAGCACAACTTCGTCGGTTCATCGGCCTCGAGCACTGCCGAAATCGTCTATGAACTCGCGGTGGAGCTGGACGTGAAGATCAGTCCGGCGATGGCTCGGGCCCTCTACATAGGGATTGTCACCGACACAGGCAAGTTCATGTACGACTCCACCGACGCCCGCACTCATGAGGTGGCGGCAGCACTGGTCAACGCCGGCGTGGACATTGACGACGTAAACCGACGGCTTTACGAGAGCGTTCCTCTCGAGAAAGTCAGGCTGCTCAGCCGCGCGCTCGGCAAGGCCTCTCTGCACTGCGACGGCGCTCTGATCACCACCTGCATCACCGCTGAGGATTACGAGATCTCAGGGGCCGGCGAAGAGATGACTGAAGGCATCATCGACCACCTGAGGGCAGTCGACGGGATCCGCGCCGCTGCGGTAATCAAGGATCAGGTCAGCCGCGGGGACGCAGCCCGAAAGGTGAGCCTGCGCGCAGGTGACGACTCCACCGATGTTTCCGTGATAGCCCGACGCTTTGGCGGCGGTGGTCACGTGAAGGCTGCAGGCTGCTCGACCGAGCTCGACTTCGATCAGATCGTCGCCGTAATCTGCGAAGCATTGGCTGAGCAGCCGGAATCCTGATCGACAGCCGTGGGGGAATCATCGTCTGCAAGCGGTGTGCTGGTGTGGGACAAGCCGGCCGGGGTTACCTCTCATGATGTGGTGGCCACCGTACGCCGTGAGCGAGGCGGCAAGGTGGGCCATGCCGGAACTCTGGATCCATTCGCGACCGGCCTGCTTACCATTTTGCTTGGCAGGGCCACACGCCTGCAGCGCTATCTGCTGGACCTGCCGAAGACCTATGTTGCGACCGCCCGGCTTGGCTGGAAGTCAAGCACCGGGGACCCCGAGGGCCAGCTCGAGGAAACAGGGCGGGTCCCCGTTGACCTGGAACTGCCGACGGGCGAAATCACACAGATGGTTCCGATGACCTCGGCTGTGAAGGTTGACGGAGAGCGCCTCTACAAGCGGGCCCATCGTGGTGAAGAGACAACTGAGCGGCCGGTGCGGCAGGTCACGATCTACCGGGCCGATCTGATCCAGTCGTCAGAGAATCGGGCCGTGTACGAGATCGAATGCAGTTCCGGAACCTACATTCGGACCCTCATCGAGACGCTCGGCGACGCCTTCTGCGAGGAACTGCGGCGTACTGCGGTCGGTCCGATCGGCATCGATCGCGCGGGGGATCTCCTGACCCCGCTCGAAGCCCTGTCATTTCTGCCAAGGCTTGAAGTTGACGATGCGACTGCGGCCAGGATCGAATTCGGGCAGCCGGTCGAGGCACCAGCCGGATTTCCGGAAGGGAGGCCGGTCGCTCTGGTCAACGCGGATAACCTCCTTGCCGTGGCCCGACGCTCCGAAGACAGGATTCAGACTGAAGTGGTTCTGGGGACTGGAAGCAGATGATCAAGGTAACCCCGCTCGATGAGGCTGAGCATCGCCCGCGGAGTATCGCCATCGGTACTTTCGATGGTGTCCACATCGGGCACCGTGAGGTGATTGACGGCGCCGATACGGTTCTGACTTTTGAGCCTCACCCTCTTGAAGTGCTCCATCCTGCCGCCGCGCCGAAGCTGCTGATGCCGTTCGATGTCAAACGGGACGTGCTGGAAGGCATAGGGGTGAGGGAAGTGGTCGTGATCGGTTTTGATGAGAAGTTCACGAAGATCACGGCCGAACAGTTCATCGAAGAGATTTTGATCGACAGGCTCGGCGCAGAGTCAGTTGCTGTCGGTGAAAACTTCCGCTTCGGGACCGGCGCCGAGGGCAACCCCGAGATGCTCGCCCGGCGCGAAGAGTTCGACACACGGGTGGTTCCAATAGTTCACCAGGGCGGGGAAGCCGTTTCCTCATCACGGATACGAGAGCTGGTCGCCAGCGGGAAAATGGAAGAGGCGAGGGCCTGCCTCGGCGTCCCCTTCATGGTCGAAGGGATTGTGGTTGAGGGAGACCGCCGAGGTCGACAGCTTGGCTATCCGACGGCAAACATCGTCCCTGACGGACGCCTGGCGGTTCCTGGACACGGTGTTTACGCCGCTTTCGCCAACGGAATGCCTGCTGCCGTGAGTGTCGGACTGAGGCCGACCTTCGAGTCTGACCTGGGGGTTTTAATCGAGGCCTACCTTCTCGAGCAGGACCTTGATCTGTACGGAAGCAGGCTGAGGGTCGCGTTCGTTGAGCACCTGAGAGAAGAGCTGCGGTTTGACTCAGCCGAGGAACTGATCGCCCAGATGGATCTGGACGTGAAGAAGACGGCGCGCGTCTGTGGTAGCTTCCAGCGGCCGTGAGTGGGGTCCCCACGCGGACCCCGAACCAAGGAAAGTTATGACGATCACCAAAGACGACAAGGCCGAACTGATCGGCAAATATGCCCGTAAGGACGGAGACACCGGATCGACGGAGGTCCAGGTGGCCCTTCTGACTGAACGGATCAATGATCTGACCGGACACCTCAAGGAGCACGGCAAAGATCACCATTCCCGCCGCGGGCTTCTGATGATGGTCGGCAAGCGTCGCCGCCTGCTCCGCTACCTCGAGCGCACTGATCTCGATCGGTACCGGGCACTGGTTTCGGACCTCGGCCTGCGCCACTAGACACTTTCAGTCCGACACCGGCCGCCCTCGCACTCTTTGCCGGGGGTCGGCCGCAGATCCCGAACCAGGAGAACGACTTGATGATTTCACCCGGCGACAAGGCACCGGATTTCAGCCTTCCCGACCACCAGGGGCAGCTCGTATCGCTTTCCGACTTCGCGGGGCGTCGTCTCCTGATCGCTTTTTACCCCCTTGACTTCAGCCCGATCTGCAATGATCAGCTGGTCGCGTACAAAGAGATTGCGAGTCAGCTTGATGATGCCGGAGTGACTCTGGTCGGGATCAGCGTTGATTCCGCCTTTGCCCACAAGGCCTTCCGCGACCACACCGGGATTGAAAACAGCCTGCTGGCCGACTTCGAGCCAAAGGGGGCCGTCGCTTCGGCCTTTGGGGCCTACCTCGAGGACTTCGGTCACTCGAATCGTTCGCTTGTCCTGATCGACAAAGATGGCGTTGTCGAGTGGGTGTACGAGACTGAAACTCCGCTCGACATTCCCCCGACAGACGCCATCCTCGAAGCGATCTGATCAGTCCGGGCTGCGGCCTGGCGAGTTGTGAGCATCGTTCCAGGATCTCGGCAGCAGGTCTACGGGTCTGCCCGGCATGGGCGGGCTGTTATTCGGCACGGCCTCTCAGGGCGACGTACCGCTAACCCGCCTGCCTGCGATGGCCTGTAGCCTTAGCAAGCGATAGGAACGACAGTTCTAAAGACAGATGGCCGCCAACCGGGTGGCCGGAGGTAAGAAAACCTGATGAGTATGTTTGAAACTACGCGCGTCTCCGTGCGTGTCGGCGATGATGATATTTCGATCGAGACCGGCAAGATTGCTAAGCAGGCCAGCGGTGCCGTCATCATGCGTTGCGGCGACACGATGGTCCTTTCAACGGCAACCGTCGGCGGTCTGCGCGACGTTGACTTCCTGCCACTGACCGTCGACATCGAAGAGCGCTACTACGCCGTGGGCAAGATCCCGGGCTCGTTCTTCCGCCGTGAGGCAAGGGCTGGCGAGAAGGCCACCCTGACTGCCCGCATGATCGACCGGCCGATTCGACCCCTTTTCCCGAAGGGGTGGCATTACGAAACCCAGCTGGTCACGATCCCGATGTCAGTTGACCACGTCCATCCTTATGACATCCTCGCGATGAACGGTGCCTCCGCAGCGCTCGCTATCTCCGAGGTTCCGGTCGCAGCACACGTCGGCGCGGTTCGGATCGGCAAGCTGGATGGTGACTTCGTTATCAATCCCGACGAGGAAGATCACGCAAACCTTGATCTCGACCTGATCGTCGCGGGCACCGACGAGGCCATTCTGATGGTCGAAGCTGGCGCGAACGGAGTAACCGAGGCCGAAATTCTCGACGCACTCGACATTGCCCACACCGAGATCAAAAAGATCACGGCCGCGATCGAAGAGCTGCGCCAGAAGGTGGGCAAGGAGAAGCTCGTAATCGAGTCTCCTTCGCTCGACGAAGCCCTGCTGAGTGATGTCCGTTCCGAGTTCGGCGGCAAAATCGCCGAAGCCGCTTCGGTCCAGGCAAAGCTGGATCGTCAGGATGCTCTCTCGGCGGTCAAGGACGAAGTGGTCGCCCGGTTCGCCCCGGCAGACGCCGATGGCAACACCGACCATGACCGGGTTTCAGAGGTCAAGTCAGTCTTCTCGGCAGTCGAGAAGGAGATCATCCGCAAGGCAATCGCTGTCGACAAGAAGCGTCCTGACGGTCGTGCCCAGGACGAAATCCGTCCGATTGAGTGCGAGGTAGACATTTCGCCGCGCGTTCACGGTTCGGCCCTGTTCACGAGGGGCGAGACACAGGTCCTCGGCAACGTCACTCTGGGAACCACCCGGATGGACATGCGCGTCGACGGCCTCGGTCTGGAGACCACGAAGACGTTCTGGCATCACTACAACTTCCCGCCGTTCTCGGTTGGCGAGGCCGGCTTCATGCGCGGTCCGAAGCGCCGCGATATCGGTCACGGAGCGCTCGCAGAACGCGCCCTGGCGCCTTCTGTGCCCGACCAGGAAGAGTTCCCTTACGTGGTCCGTGCTGTATCCGAGACGCTGGAGTCGAACGGCTCCTCGTCCATGGGTTCGGTCTGTGCCTCGTCAATGGCGATGCAGGCGGCCGGTATTCCGGTCACTGCGCCGGTAGCCGGTGTGGCCATGGGCCTGATCAAGGAAGGCGACGACTACATCGTGCTGACCGACATCGCAGGAGTCGAAGATCACCTCGGTGACATGGACTTCAAGGTCGCTGGTTCGGCGGATGGCATCAACGCCCTCCAGATGGATATCAAGATCACCGGAGTCACCTTCGAGATCCTGACCGACGCACTCGAGCAGGCCCGCAAGGGCAGGCTGTTCATTCTCGGCAAGATGGCCGAGGCGATTGACGGACCGCGTCCGGAGCTTTCGAAGTACGCGCCGCGGATCGAGTCAATCAAGATCGACCAGGAGAAGATCGGCGCTGTCATCGGAAAGGGTGGCGAGACCATCCGCGGACTCTGCGAGGAGTTCGAGGCCGAGATCGACGTCGAAGACGACGGCACGATCCGGATCTATGCCCCGACTGGTACTCAGGTCGAAGCAGCTGTGGCCCGGATAGAAGGCATGACCAAGGAAGCCGAGATCGGCGACCGTTACCCGGCCGCAAAGGTCGTCAAGACGACCACCTTCGGCGCCTTCGTCGAGTTGACCAAGGGTACTGACGGTCTGCTGCACATCTCCAATGTCAAGCCCGGAGGACGGGTCGAGACTGTTGAAGAGGTGCTGGAGTCGGGTCAGGAAATCGATGTGACCGTGGCCGAGGTTGACCGCGAGCGTGGCCGGATTGGCCTGCGCATGACAGACGACCCCTCGATCGCCGGCAAGAGCCCCGAGGAAATAGCGGCCCTCTCCAGCAATGGAGGCGGCGGTGGCAGCCGGGGCGGTGGCGGATCGCGCGAAGGCGGACGACGCCGTCGTGACCGCGGAGACCGCGAGCCCCGCGGCTAAATGGAGGAAACCGCCCGGCTGACAGAGACCTCATCTGGGATCCAGGTGATAACCGAGCAGGTACCTCTGGTCCGCTCGGTTGCTCTGGGCCTCTGGGTCCGGACGGGTTCGCGTGACGAGACCCCTGCTCAGGCAGGGGTCTCTCACTTTCTGGAACATCTCCTGTTCAAGGGTACGGCCAGCTTTTCGGCAATCGAGATTTCGGAGCGCTTTGACGGTCTTGGGGCCGCCTTCAACGCGGCCACCGGCAAGGAGACAACACACCTCTACGCGCGTTTTCTCGATGAGTACACGGATGAGGTCTTTGATCTCCTGGGTGAGATGCTGCTCGAGTCGACATTCCCTGATATCGACTCCGAGCGTGATGTTGTGCTGGAAGAGATCGCCATGTATGAAGATGAGCCTTCGGACCGGGTTCATGACTATCTGGCTGATGCCATCTTCGGTGACACACCGCTCGGGCGCCGGATTCTTGGCAAGGCCGATGTGATCGCAAACATTCCGGTGCCGGATATCGCCGAGTACCATCGCGGCCGGTATACCGCTGAGAATCTTGTCGTGGCGGCAGCGGGCAACGTCGATCATGAGCAGATCACCGCTCTGGCGGAACGGTTGAGCCCTGAGCACAACGGGGATCGGGTCCCACCAACGGTGGTAGAGCCGCTGCCGGGCGGCAGGCTCGAGTTCGCCGTGAAAGACACCGAGCAGTACCACATCTGTTTTGGCGGGCCCGGGATCAATCGAGCCGACGAACGTCGGTTCGCTCTGGCCGTGTTCGATTCGATCCTTGGTGGTTCCAGTTCCTCCCGTCTGTTCCGGGAAGTTCGTGAAGAACGCGGCCTGGCTTACTCGATCGGCACCTACTCGGAACAGTTCACCGACACCGGCGCAGTCGCCACATATGTCGGCACCCGCGAGGACAATGTCGAAGAAGTCTGCAGCATCATCGGCCGTGAGTACCAGCGCATTCGAACCGAGCCGGTCTCGGTCGAGGAGCTCGACCGGGCCAAAGAGCATGTAAAGGGAAGGCTGGTTCTTTCGGGTGAGTCATCGGCGGCGAGGATGAATCGGATCGCCCGGGCCACTCTTCACGGAATCCCGCTCCTCACCCTTGACGAGATGCTGGCGAAGGTGGATGCGGTAGCGGTCGAAGACGTGACCGAACTCGCCTCGCAGCTCTATGCCCCCGAGCACCTTTCAGCTGCTGCTGTCGGCAAAGACGAAGAGCGGTTCCGCGAGTCTGTCGGCCCGGTCAGCGAGGCGCTGGTCTCGTGATCCGGGTCGGTGTCGCAGGTGCCGCCGGGCGCATGGGCGCGACGGTCTGCACTGCGGTCGAAGAAGCAGAGGGACTGGAGCTGACAGGCAGGGCCGACCCGTCACTTGGTACGGACCTCGCCGCGATCCTGCCGGACTGCGACGTTGTGGTCGAGTTCAGCACTCCCGACACTTCGCTCTCGAACTCGATTGCCTGCCTCGAGGCCGGTGTGCATGTCGTGGTTGGCGCCACCGGATTTGACCTCGATGCGTTGAAGCAGGCGGCCGAGAGAGTTGACAAGGGTGCCCGCTGCTTCGTGGCCCCGAACTTCGCGATCGGCGCGGTACTGCTGATGACACTCTCCCAACAGGTTGCCAGGTACATGCCGGAATGCGAAATCATCGAGCTTCATCACCCGGCCAAGCTCGATGCTCCGTCGGGTACAGCCCGACGCACCGAGGAGCTGATCGCCGAAGCCGGCGGCAACGTGCACCAGCCGATCCACTCGTTGCGACTACCCGGACTCGTCGCTCATCAGGAGGTCGTGTTCGGCGGGGAGGGGCAGACTCTTTCGATCCGCCACGACAGCATCGACCGTTCCTCCTTCATGCCTGGAGTCGTTCTTGCGGTCCGCGAGGTCGGCTCGCTGCCGGACCCGTTTACGGTTGGCCTCGAGAACCTCATCTGACAATGTTTCCCTCGCTGTATCACCGCGAGAATCGCTAGGCTGGCGCTCATGTCAGAGATCGATGTGACGGCGCTCGACGCCACAGCCCAGGCCGAACTCGTAAGTACAGGCGAGGCCACGCCGGCCGAACTGGTGGAGGCAGCGATCAGCAGGGCGGAGGCGGTCAACCCCCAGATCAACGCTGTGATCCTGCCGCTGTACGAGGAGGCTCGTGAGAAGGCTTCAGGTGAGTTGCCGGAGGGTCCCTTCAGGGGTGTCCCGTTTCTGTTCAAGGATCTGGGGACGGTGCTCGAAGGACATCCACTCCACAGCGGAAGCCGCCTGCTGAAGGAAATCGACTTCCGGGCGCCGTTTGACAGTTCACTCGGAGCCAAGTTCAGGCAGGCCGGTCTGGTCACAATTGGAAAGACGAACACACCGGAGTTCGGAATCCTGCCAACCACGGAGCCGGTCGCCTACGGGGCGACTCGCAACCCCTGGGACCTCGACCGCAGTGCGGGCGGGTCGAGCGGTGGGTCAGGAGCAGCGGTGGCAGCCGGCATCGTTCCCTTCGCACATGCCAGTGACGGTGGTGGTTCGATCCGCATTCCGGCCAGCGCCAACGGCCTCGTTGGGCTCAAGCCCAGCAGGGCAAGGATCTCCCTTTCGCCGTATTCCGGTGACTCGATGTCCGGGCTCACAACCGAGTTCATCCTCGCCCATTCGATGCGGGATGTTGCCGGCATGCTTGACTGGGTTCACGGCCCGGAACCCGGTGATCCGTACGCCGCCATGCCACCTCTCCGCCCGTACGTCGATGAGCTGAATGTTGAGGTGGAGCCCATGACCATCGCCTTGCTCACGGAATCGCTCACCGGAGACGAGCTCAGCCCGGAGGTAGTGGAGGCGGCACGACGCACTGCTGCTGACCTGGAGGCGCTCGGGCACAACATCGTCGAACCCAAGCTCCCGCTACTTGGTGATTCCGAGACCCTCTACCAGACGTTCATCACCAGGTGGGCCGCTGGAATGGCCGAGACGGCCACCACAATCGGCTTCATCGTCGGCAGGGAAGTGACTGCTGACGACGTCGAGCCGCTCACCTGGAGCCTGATTGAACGGGGCCGCTCGCAGAGCGGAGCCGACTACCTGTTCGCCGTACGCCAGCATCAGGCGATGGCCCGGATGATCGCCGCTGTATACGAGGGCGGGATTGACCTGGTCATGACCCCGACTCTCGCTGACATACCTCCGCCGCTCGGCACCTACGACGACTCGGGGCCGGATCCGATGAGCGCCATGGAATACGCCCGCAGGATCGCAACCTTTACCGGTGCCTTTAACGCGACTGGCCAGCCGGCTATCTCGCTGCCTCTTCAGCAGAGCTCGGGCGGGTTGCCGATTGGCATCCAGCTGGTCGCACCAATCTGGCGGGAAGATCTCCTGATCCGACTGGCTGCGCAACTCGAACGGGCTCATCCCTGGGCCGGGCGCAGGCCGTCAGCCATCACCGCGGACTGACACCTTCCGATTGAATATGGTGAGCGGGTGAGCGAGATTCAGGGTGTGATCACAGCGATGGCAACCGTCTTCGACGAAGACGGTGCGGTCGACCTTGGCGCGACCCGGAACCTCGCCCGTCATCTTGTCGAGCACGGTTCGCAGGGTCTGGTGGTAGCGGGTACGACGGGCGAGTCACCGACTCTCGATGACGATGAGAAACTGGCCCTGCTCGACGCTGTCCTGGCCGAGGTCGGCGGAGAGGTGACTGTAATCCTTGGCAGCGGATCCAACGACACCCGTCATACGGTCGAGCTGACCAAGGCCGCAGCCGATCACGGGGCCGATGCCGGTCTGGTCGTCACCCCGTACTACAACCGCCCGAACAAGGCAGGGCTTCGAGGGCATTTCGAGGCGGTGGCCGAAGGCAGTCCGGATCTGCCCTTGATCCTCTACAACATCCCCGGACGGGTCGTGGTCAACATGGAGCCGGACTTCCTCGCCGGGCTCGGGGAGATACCGAATGTTGTCGCTGTCAAACAGGCAAACGACGACGAGATTCAGCGGATCCCCGGGATCGACCTGCTCGCGGGCAATGACACCGCTTTCCTGAGTGTGCTCAAGGCTGGGGGAACAGGGGGAATCCTTGTCGCCTCACACCTGGTCGGTGAGCGCATGCTCGAGATCTACGAGCGCTTCCGCGAGGGCGATACAGCGGCGGCAGAAAGAATCGACGCCGAACTGCGTCCGGCCTACGATGCCATGGCGGTCACCGTTAATCCGATCCCGGTGAAGGCGGCGCTTGAGATGGCTGGTCTATGCTCGGCACATATGAGATTGCCGATGGTCGAAGCGACCGAAACCGAAAAGCAGCAAATCCGAAGTCTCCTCGCCTCCGCGGGCGTGGATCTCTGATGAGCGACAAACTGCGCGTTCTGCCGCTCGGCGGCCTTGGTGAAATCGGCAAGAACATGTCCGTTGTTGAGTACCGCGGGCGTATCGTCATCGTCGACACGGGACTCAAGTTCCCGACCCCCGAGATGCTCGGTATCGATCTGGTTCTTCCGGACTTCTCCTACTTGCGGGGCAGGGCTGACGACATCGAGGCCATCGTTCTTACTCACGGCCACGAGGACCACGTTGGAGCACTTCCGTATGTGCTTCGCGAGGTCGGTATGCCGAAGAAGATCTACGGCGGTGCGCTCACCGTGGGAATGGTTCGCTCGAAGCTCGACGAGCACAAGCTCGGTAACGCTCCACTTACCGAGCTGCCAGCCGGTCAGGTGGTCAAGGCCGGGCCGTTCGAGATCGAGTTGATCCATCTCGCCCACTCGATCCCCGACATGCGCGGAGTTCTGATCAAAACCGACGCGGCGTCTGTCTTCTTCACTGGCGACTACAAGTTTGACCAGACACCGGTCGATGGCCGTCCGGCAGATGTTGCCCGGCTGGCAAAACTCGGAGACGAGGGACTCACCCTTCTCTGTGGCGACTCGACCAACGCCGATCGCGCCGGCATCGCCCTCTCCGAATCAGCAGTAGGGCCGGCACTCTACGAGACTTTTTCCCGCTGCAAAGGTCGCATTATCGTGACTTCCTTCGCGTCGAACATTCACCGGGTCCAGCAGGTCATCGATGCCGCAGAGAAGCTGAACCGCAAAGTTGCTCTTGTCGGACGCTCGATGCGCAAGAATTTCAACATCGCCTCCAATTTGGGCGTTGCCAAGGCACCCGAAGGAATCCTGATCCAGCCTCGCGAGATCGAGGACTTTCCCGACGAGCGCGTTGTAGTCATGTCCACGGGCTCCCAGGGAGAGCCGTTTTCGGCCCTCCGGCGCATGGCCAATAACGATCACCGCGATGTCTCGCTCCATTCTGGTGACACCATCGTCTTTTCGGCCAGCCCGGTGCCGGGCAATGAGCGCGCGGTAAACGAGACCATCGACACCATCTACGAGATTGGCGCTTCGGTCATTACCGCCAAGGACGCACCGATTCACGCATCCGGCCACGGTTCCAGGGAAGAGATCAAGATGATGATCAACCTGACAAAGCCGAAGTACGTGCTGCCGGTCCATGGTGACTTCCAGCGGATCCGGCTCCATTCCGAACTCGCCCAGCAGGTGGGGATCCCCGAAGAGAACATCTTCAAGGGCCGCAACGGGCTGCCGCTTGAAGTCGGCCCCGACGGCGCTGCCTTCGGCAAGGAAGTCAAATCCGGTGTGATCTATGTGGACGGGATAGACCTGGCCGACCCGGAAGACGCCGCCCTGCGCGACCGCCGCACGATCTCCGGGGACGGAATCGTCTTTGTCGTCGCCACCATCGCCGCCGACAACGGCGACGTGGTGGTCGATCCCGAGATCATCGTCCGCGGTATCGGCAGCCTCGACGAGGACAACGAGCTGACCGACGAACTCCGCGATCTGGTTGAAGATTCCCTCGAAGACTCCGCCAAAAACGGCGTGAAGAACCTCGAGCTGATCCAGTCCGACCTCCACGACCGCGTAGCCGCCTTCATCCACAAGCGCCTCAAGCGCCGCCCGATGGTAGTCCCGGTAGTCGTCGAGGTCTGATGGCCTCGGATATGACGGCCAGGACGGCCGTCTCCCGGACCCGCTCGCTCAACGAGGCGGATACACCAACCGGCATTCAGAAAGGCCCCATGCAACAACAAAACCGCCGGACCCAAGGGGGAGGGAGGTCCGACGGTTATTGCTGTCTTGCGAAAAACAAACCCGCCGGGGCAGTCTGGGGGAGATCCCCGGCGGGCTCGTGTGTCTCGTCCAATAAGGAAGATAAGGAGGGGCTCTAAATCGGCCCTAAAGGTGGACTAACGGTTTCGTTCGCGTTTTCGGACGCCAACGGAAGTTCAACAGTGAACAGAGCCCCGCCCTGCTCGGAGTCTCCCACCGAAGCAGTCCCTTCGTGTTCATTGGCGACTGCCTGAACGATGGCAAGTCCAAGCCCGGTGCCGTTGGAGGCAGATCGGTCTCCCGGGCCTGCGTTCCTCACGAACCGGTCAAATATCTGCGGACGAACTTCATCCGGTATCCCGGGCCCGTCGTCGCTCACCGTCAAGACTGCAGTTCTTCCCTCTCCGGAACGGGCGACGCCGACTTTTATGGTGCTTCCGTCGGGAGTGTGGCGAACTGCGTTGTCGACCAGGTTGACGACGACTCGGTGAAGGTCGTCAGGGTCACCCTTCACCCATGCTCCAGCGTCAGCGTCGAGTTGAATTGTGTGGTCGGCGGCAAGCGGACGCACTTCTTCCACGGCATTTCGCGCGATCACAGACAGTTCGCAAAGATCCTGGACCACATTGCGGCCGGAATCAGCCCTGGCAAGAATCTGCAGATCAGCGACCAGTCGACGCATTCGTCTTGATGATCTCAATGCCGACTCAACAGATTCCTTCTCAAGCTCGAGGCTGGGGGATCGACTGAGGTTGCTGTCGAGCAGCTCCAGATTGGCCAGTACGCTCGTCAGGGGAGTTCGGAGCTCGTGTGACGCGTCAGCGATGAACTCGCGCTGCCTGGACAGGGACTTCTCCCTTTCGGAGCGCGCGAGCGACAACTCGTGAAGCATGCCGTTGAGTGTCCGGGTGAGCTCGGCTACCTCGTCGTCGGCCACCGGGTCGCCGAGGGTGACCGAGGGGTCTCTGGTTCGCGCAATTTCTCGGGCGGCAGACGTCAGACTGGATACAGGCCTCATCGCCCGGGCAGAGAGCACGACCCCCGCGAGTGCCGCGAGGAAGGTCGCCCCGAGGGTACCGGCAAGAACGGAGATCCACACACGCCCGATCGAACGATCAAGACGGTCCGTGCGGCGCCCGTACTGGAGCACCCCAAGTGGGATCGTCTGTCCCTCGGGCGGATCAAGGCCGACCGCCGCTACCTGGAAATCCCCGAAGGTCCTGACACCGAAGGACCGGAACGGCCCGAGTACCGGAGACTTCTCGATCGGAATGGTCTGCCCGTTGGCCAGGAGGGTGATCGCCGCAGGTCCATTCGCCTGGGCAAGGACTTCGAGGAGATCGTCTTCGGTGAGGTACCCGGGGGTCAGTCTGACCCGCTCCTGAACGGTCTGTTTGAGCGCCAGGGCTGCAGCAGCGGTTTCCGCTTCATAGTTGTCGCGAAGCTGCTGTGTGGTGAACTGACCGACGGCGAGGCCGAAGGCAACCAGGATCACGAAGGTCAATCCGGAAGAGACAGCTGCCAGCTTCCATCTGATCGGCCACCTTGACGGCCAGCCGCGCCACAGCCGCAAGCTGTTCAGGGTATTCACGCGGCTCAGGCCTTTATTACGTATCCGGCGCCGCGCTTGGTGTGGAGAATGCGCGGTTCACCGCCTTCCTCGAGCTTGCGCCTGAGGTTGGAAATGAATACATCGATGGTGTTCGTTTCATCGAGCGGGTCATATCCCCAGACCTCTTCGAGCAGGCGTTCGCGTGATATCACGAGCCTCTGGTTACGCATGAGGTATTCGAGCAGTTCAAACTCCCTCTTCGTGAGTTCGATCTCCCGATCTCCGCGCTTTGCTTCCTGAAGGTCGGGATTGAGCCGAAGGTCTCCGACCGAGACCATGGCTGAGCCCCTCGGTGGGTGGCGCCTGAGAAGCGCTCTGATCCGGGCCAGAAGCTCAGCCCGGTCAAAGGGCTTGACCAGGTAATCGTCGGCACCGCTGTCGAGGCCCGTAACACGGTCCTCAGCATCAGCGCGGGCAGTCAGCATGAGAATCGGAACCTCGCTGTTCTCGCTGTTGCGAATCCGGTCACAGACTTCGATGCCATCGATCCCCGGGAGCCCCAGGTCGAGTACGACCAGATCCGGAGCGAAATCAACAAGATCCTCGAGGGCCTCTGGACCATCATGAGCTGAGCGAACCTCATAGCCTTCTGCTCTCAGGGTGCGTCTGAGGACATCAACGATGTCATCGTCATCCTCGACAATGAGGATGCGGCCGCCAGCGGATTCAGCGTCACTGAGCATCCCCTCAGTCTAGGCACTGCAGGGTACGGATCGGTCGCGGCCTACCGTTTGCCACGGGTTTCGGCATTCCCAGAAGGTTTACCGGGCCCTCCGCAGAACAGGTAAGGATGTTTGTCCGTAAATCCCGTCGCAAAGCGAAGCCGCGCCCTGGTTCCGTCCCCTCCAAGGCTTCTCCAGCCCCGGTCGGCGGCAGCCTGGAACAGCGCCACCTCGACCTGATCGGCCTGGGTCTCGTTCTGATCGGGATCTACCTCGTATTCGTTCTCTATTTCGGCTGGGCAGGTGGTCGGCTGGGTTCCGGCCTCAGCGATGGGCTGACCTATCTGTTCGGACTGGTTGCCTACATCGTGCCGGTCGCCCTTTTCGCTGCGGGCGGGATTTTGATGTTCAGGCCCGCACTTCCGTCCACCCGGCCAATACGTACCGGGTCGCTGGTTCTGCTGGTCGGACTGCTGCTGGCCTTCGCAGCCGGCACCCTCGGACTGGCCGGTGGCCGGGGAGATTCTGTTGTCTTTTTCGACTCCGGCTGGTTTCCCCGCCACGGAGGGGTGACCGGGGAGGCCATGTACTGGCTGTTTGCCACTTTGCTGCAGCCCCTGGGAGCCCATCTTGTCGCCGTGTTCGCTTTGATCGCGGGTGTATTGCTGCTGACCGGGACAACGGCCGCTGTGGCGATTTACCGAAGTGGCAATGCGCTCAAAAGAGCAGGTTCGAGTTCGGCCGAAGCCACCCGCGTTCTCGCTCGCACGGCGTCCAGGCGCTCAGACGAAGATTTCGCAGAAGGGGAAACCGAGATGCTCGTCGAGGACACTGAAACCCCCGACAGTGACGACGATGCCACCGCGCTGCTGGACGAGCAGGTTGATGCCTCACCGATCGAGGTGGATATCTGGGCAGAGGGTGGTGGTGAGCCGACGGTTTCGGATCACACCGAACCACTCGAACCGATCGACATTTTCCCGAGCTCCGAGGATGAAGCCCTGTCTGGGTCGGGGGAGTTTGATGGAGAGGCTGACCCGGAGCCAGCCGGGACAATCTCCGGGGATTTTGACGAAGAGCTTTCCGACCTGGAGGGTGAGGTTGAGGCCCTGCCGCCTTCCGGAAAATCCCTTCCTGTTGTGGGGGAACAGCTTCCGCTTACCCCGATGGGCAAGGAAAGAGGAGCCACGCGCTCGGAGCAGGTCCGCTACAGCCCTCCGCCGCTCAAGGTCCTCGATCGGGGCAAAAAGGACGCCGGGCCCGATCCCGCCGAGCAAAAGGAGCTGGCACGCAAGCTGGTTGAAACTCTCGGACACTTCGGCGTGGAGGCTTCTCTTGTCGGTGTGGTGACCGGACCCCATGTGTCCCGGTTTGAGCTGCAGCTGGCACCGGGCACAAAAGTCAAGAAGGTCAGCGAACTTTCGAACGACATCGCTTATGCCCTTGCTTCGACCGACATTCGTATTCTCGCCCCGATCCCGGGGAAACAGGCTGTCGGGGTCGAGGTTCCAAACTCCAGTCGCAACATGGTCAAGCTCGGGGATATCTACAAGCGGACCGAGGCCAAAGCATCTCCTCTCCGAGCCTGGCTTGGAAAGGGCATTGACGGCAAGCAGGTCTCGACCGACCTGGCGACCATGCCGCATGTGCTTGTAGCTGGCACCACCGGTTCGGGCAAGTCTGGCTGCGTGAACGCGATCCTGTCTTCGATTCTGATGCACTCCTCGCCCAATGAAGTCAGGCTGGTTCTCGTCGATCCGAAACAGGTTGAGCTGAACCACTACGAGGCCGTTCCGCACCTGCTTACTCCCGTGGTGACGAATCCGAAGCTCGC
>CAIZLN010000116.1 GCA_903933815.1 uncultured Solirubrobacterales bacterium | reverse complement strand
TCGGTCAGGCCAGCGACGAACTCGTCGTATACGGGCTCCTCGACGTAGATCCGTTCGACCGACATGCAGATCTGCCCGGAGTTCATCATGCCGCCCCAGGTGGCAGCCTTCACCGCGCGCTCGATGTTCGCACCTTCGAGCACCAGCATCGGGTCCTTGCCACCGAGTTCCAGGCTGACCGGGGTCAGGGTTTCGGCCGCCCGGGCCATGACCAGTTTGCCCGTCCTGTCCGAGCCGGTGAAGCCGATGAAGTCGGCTTCGTCGATCAGGGCTGTCGCGGTTTCGGCCTTGCCGTGGACGCAGGCCATGACGTCGGGCCCGCCGATCTCCTCACGCCAGGCGTCGACGATCTCGGCCAGGGCCATCGGCGTGAACTCGGAGGGCTTCATCACCACGGCCGCGCCGGCCATCAGTGCCGGGATGGCGTCTCCGAGCGAGAGGATCAGGGGAAAGTTCCACGGGCTGATCAGGCCGACCACGGGGTAGGGCCGGTACTGGATCCTGAGCTTGCGGCTGGCGGTCAGCAGCGAGTGACCGGTGACCCGTTCCTCGCGCAGAAACCTGCCTGCCCTGGCTGAATAAAAGTTGATCTGGTCTGCGAGGTAGATCGCCTCGTTGGCAGCCTCGGAGCGAACTTTTCCGGTTTCGGCCTGCATCGTGTCGGTGATCCGGTCGGCGTTGTCGAGCATCCAGTCACGCAGCTGCCCGAGCCAGCGACCGCGCTCACGGAAGCCGATGGCCTCCCACTCGGGCTGGTTGGCCCGCACCCTGCTGACCACACTCGCCACCGTCTCTGGTGAATCCTGCTCAACCACGGAGATGGTCTCGCCCGTAGCGGGGTTCATCACGGCGATCGCTTCAAGGCCGCCGCCAGTACCGGATTCAACCTTGCTCATCTTTTCTCCTCGTTCTGATTTCGCGCGCTGCTTCGACCGGCTCTGACCCGGCTCACCTGAGGGCGAGCCTGTAGATGCCACCGAAGTTGCTGAAGGCGTAGACCCGGCCCCAGGCATCTTCGCCGAAACCGTTCAGGTTGGCGCTCCTGCCCTGACCGGGGGGGAGGTAGGCACCGAGTGGGCGACGATCGCTCAGGCTGGCCCCGGCAGGATCAAATGTCCGGATTTTGTTCACGCAGAAATCACCAATGATCAATCGTCCGGTCAGCTCGCCCATGGCCGGGTCACGGATCACCGGACCTCCGATAACCGCGCAGCCATCAGTGTGGGGGTAGACGAAATCCGGCCAGATCAGATCCGGTGGCAGATCCTCCGGCAGCCCTCCGGCAGGGGTTGGTCCGACGCCGTTTGGACACAGATCTGCCCCGCAGTTGTAGGGCTCCATTCCCTCGTACATCTTCCAGCCGAAGTTCGCCCCGGAAAGCTGTCCCAGCGGCAGGTTGTTCACTTCCTCAAACCTCAGCTGGCCGACGTCGGTGACGACTGCGTGGTAGCTGCGGGACGCGTCGCGATAGATGCTGAAGGCGTGGGGGTTGCGAAGCCCGTAGGCGAGAATTTCATCACGGCCAGGCTTGCCAATCAGCGGATTTCCGGCCGGTATCCGGTAACCGCGGCCGGTCCTTTGATCCCGGCGCGGATTGATCCTGAGGATCTTGCCGCGCAGGCTCCCGAGGTTCTGAGCCTGGTTGAACGCATCACCGGGATCACCGCCGTCGCCAACTGTCAGAAACAGCGTCTTGCCCACGAACTTCATCGCCCCGCCGTTGTGGTTGCCTCGATCGTCGAGCACGGGGATCCGCAGGATGGTCCTCCGGCTGGCCGGGTTGGCAACCAGCGGCTGCCGCGCCGAGCGCCTGAATTCCTCGATTTTCACGGTGCCATTAACCGCCGTGTAGAAGACATAAAACCGTCGTGTCTGGCGGTAGTCGGGTGGGAAGGCGATGCCAAGCAGTCCCTGTTCCACCCAGTCGCTGATGACGCGTTTACTGATGTCGAGGAAGGGCCTTTTCAGCAGTTTGCCCCGAAGGATCACCCGCACCAAGCCCTTGCGCTCAGTGACAAACACGACGCCCTTCTGTCCCGGTGCGTAGGTCAGAGCGGTTGGGCTCCTGACTTTTGCCACGGGTTGAAAGACCGGTTTGGCTGCCGCCATCTGTGCGGCCGCGGGAGGAGCACCCTTGTCCGGG
>CAIZLN010000115.1 GCA_903933815.1 uncultured Solirubrobacterales bacterium | reverse complement strand
CAGGTTCTGGCAGGCGGTTATGCCGGACGAACCGGCCCCGATGACGCAGACACGGGCATCGTTCTTCACCCGCCAGAGTTTACGGAGGCCAGCAGCCGGCCGATCCCAGGGCCTTCTCCCTGATTCCCGGTTATCCACCGGACAAAGGGAAACGGCCCGCACTCTGGCGGGCCGTTCCGGTAAATACCTAGATCCGCCCGAGGCGGGTCCGGCTACTCGGCGCCTTCGATGTCTCGAGTGATGCCCTCGAGTTCCTGGGCGAAGCCTTCGCCGAAGCTGTCGGCGCTATCGCCGTTGGAACCGTTGCTGTCGCCGTCGAGGCCGAAGTCGTCCTCTTCGAGCAGGACGGTCTCCTCGGCGGGCACGAACGGCACAGCCGGCTCGACCGTGATCGAGCGGTAACGCTTGAGTCCGGTCGCCGCCGGGATCAGCTTGCCGATAATCACGTTCTCCTTGAGCCCGACCAGACGGTCGCGCTTGCCTTCAAGCGCGGCGTCGGTCAGAACCTTGGTCGTCTCCTGGAAGGAGGCGGCCGACAGGAATGACTTGGTTGCCAGCGACGCCTTGGTGATGCCGAGGATCTTCTCCTTCGACTTCGCCGGGGTTCCGCCCTCAGCCTTCACCTGCTTGTTGATCTTCTTGAGCTCGTGACGGTCCTCGAGCTGGCCGGGCAGCAGCTCGGTCGAGCCCTTGGTCTCAATCTCGTCCTTCTTCATCATCTGGCGAACGATGATCTCGATGTGTTTGTCGTCGATCTCTACGCCCTGGGCGTTGTAGACCTTCTGAACCTCGGCAACCAGGTACTGCTCGATCGCCGTACGCCCACGGATCGCCAGCACGTCGGCCGGGTACAGCGAGCCTTCGTTGAGCTGATCTCCGACCTCGACCTTGTCGCCCTGCTTGACATGCAGACGGGTCCGGGGAGGGAATGTGTAGGTGGTCTCCTCGCCCTTTGAGTCGAGCACCGTGACGATCGCGTGCTTCTCTGTCTGGTCCACGCCGAGCTTGCCGGCTACCTCAGAGAGGACTGCCAGCCCCTTCGGCTTGCGGGCCTCGAACAGCTCCACCACTCGGGGCAGACCCTGAGTGATGTCCTGCCCGGCAACACCACCGGTGTGGAAGGTACGCATGGTGAGCTGGGTTCCGGGCTCGCCGATCGACTGGGCGGCAACTGTGCCGACTGAATCGCCGATCGCAACCATGAAGCCGGTCGCCGGGGCGACGCCGTAGCAGGAGCGACACACGCCCCGCTCGGCCTCACACTTGAACGGCGAACGGACCGGAACCGTGGCCTCGTGGTCGTCCGTGTAGGCGTCGACAATCTCGGCCAGCTCGGGCTTGCCGATCAGCTGGTTGCGCTTGAGCAGCTCCCGACCACGCTTGGTCGCGAACTTCTTCGCACACAGACGGCCGAGCAGGTTGGTGTTGACGTCACCGGAGGGGCCATAAACAGGCATCTCGATGAAGTCCTTGGTCTTGCAGTCCTCGGTCCGAACGATTACGTCCTGGGCAACATCGACCAGGCGGCGAGTCAGGTAACCGGAGTCGGCCGTACGGAGAGCCGTGTCGGCAAGACCCTTCCTCGCGCCGTGGGTCGAGATGAAGTACTCGCCGACCGAGAGGCCCTCGATGAAGTTGGACTTGATCGGTCGCTCGATGATCTCGCCCTTCGGATTTGCCATCAGGCCTCGCATACCAGCCAGCTGGCGGATCTGCTTGAACGAACCACGGGCACCGGAGTTGGCCATCATGAAGATCGGGTTGAGCTGATCGAGGTTGTCCTCCATCGCCTGCCCGACCTCTTCGGTGGCCTGGTTCCACTTGTCGGTGACCTGCCTGTGACGCTCTTCGGCGGTGTGCCAGCCCTCATTGAACTCGTTCTGGATCTGTGCAGTCTCGGCGTCGTACTTCTCGAGGATCGCTTCCTTTTCAGGCGGCGGGACCACGTTGTTCTTCGACACCGTGACACCAGCCCTGGAGGCGAAGTTGAACCCGAGATCCTTGAATGCATCGAGTACCTGCGAGATCGTCGGGGCGCCGAAGGAATCGACCAGCCAACCGACCATGTCGTTGATGTCCCGCTTCTTCAGGGACTTGTTGACGAACTCATAGGAGTCCGGATCGTAGTCCTCGTCGAGTGCCGTCTTGAGCGCCCGCTCAATGCGGTCGTTGAAGATGATCCGTCCGACCGTGGTCAGGAAGTGCTCGTGACCTGCCCGGCGGTACTCGGCGAAATCATGCAGCCCGACGACCCCGTTCTCATAGGCCAGTTCGGCCTCCTGAGCGGTCCTGAAGGGATGCGGTCGTTCCTCGAGTGTGGTCGGGTCCAGCTCTTCGACATCAACCTCGGAGTAGGTCAGGTAGTACAGACCCAGCACCATGTCCTGCGTCGGAGTCGCCAGCGGCGCACCGTGGGCAGGAGAGAGGATGTTGTTGGAAGAGAGCATCAGGATCCGGGCCTCGGCCTGAGCCTCGGCCGACAGCGGCACGTGGACTGCCATCTGGTCGCCGTCGAAGTCGGCGTTGAACGCCGCACAGACGAGTGGGTGGACCTGAATGGCCTTGCCCTCGACCAGCATCGGCTCGAAGGCCTGGATGCCAAGACGATGGAGCGTCGGGGCGCGATTGAGCAGCACCGGATGCTCCTCGATCACTTCCTCAAGCACATCCCAGACTTCGGGAACCATCGACTCGACCATCTTCTTGGCCGCCTTGATGTTCTGTACGGCCTGACGCTCGACGAGCTGGGCCATGATGAACGGCTTGAACAGCTCCAGGGCCATCAGCTTCGGCAATCCGCACTGATGCAGCTTGAGCGAAGGACCGGAGACGATCACTGAACGTCCGGAGTAGTCGACACGCTTTCCGAGCAGGTTCTGACGGAACCGACCCTGCTTGCCCTTGAGCATGTCGGAGAGCGACTTCAGAGCACGGTTGCCGGGCCCGGTGACGGGACGGCCACGACGGCCGTTGTCGAACAGGGCGTCAACCGACTCCTGGAGCATGCGCTTCTCGTTGTTGACGATGATCTCGGGAGCACCGAGGTCGAGCAGCCGCTTGAGGCGGTTGTTGCGGTTGATTACCCGGCGATACAGGTCATTGAGGTCAGAGGTTGCGAACCGACCACCGTCGAGCTGAACCATCGGACGCAGTTCCGGCGGAATGACCGGGATGCAGTCGAGAATCATCCACTCGGGCTTGTTGTCCGACTTGAGGAATGCAGAGGTGACCTTGAGCCGCTTGACGGCGCGGGCCTGCTTCTGTCCCTTGGCGGTGATTATCTGGTCTTCCAGTTCGGCGCAGGTGGCTTCGAGATCGATCTGCTCGAGCAGGTCGCGTACCGCCTCGGCACCCATGCCGCCGCGGAAGTACTCGCCCCAGCCGAACGGTGAACCGAACCGGTCCTTGAGCTCCCGGAAATCTGTCTCGTCGTTGATCACGTCCTTCGGCTTCATCGTCGTGAAGGCCTTCCAGACGCGTTCGAGGCGATCGATTGCTTCGTCGATGTACGCCTCGGTGTCGTTGATCTCGGCTTCGAAGTCCTTGTTCAGTTCCTTGATCCGCTTGGACTTGTCGTCATCGCTCAGCTTCCTCAGCTGGGCAGCAGTCAGGCCGAGTGAGTCAGCCCACAGGTAGTCGTCATCGGAGAACTTGGTCTGGTCTCCGGACTCGAGGTACTTGACACGGCGCTTGAGGGACTCATCGAGCTGATGGGTGCTCTTGCTGCGCTCGGCCTCATACTCGGCCTGGACGCTTTCGACTTCCTTCTCAAGCTTCGGCAGGTCTTTGGCGCGGGCCTCTTCGTCGATCCAGGTGACCATTGAGGCGGCGAAATAGAGGACCTTCTCCAGCTCCTTGGGAGCCATGTCGATCAGGTAGCCGATCCTCGAGGGTACGCCCTTGAAGAACCAGATGTGAGAGACCGGAGCGGCCAGGTCCACGTGCGCCATGCGCTCGCGTCGGACCTTGGAACGGGTGACTTCGACGCCGCAGCGCTCGCAGACGATTCCCTTGTACCGAACCCGCTTGTACTTGCCGCAGTAGCACTCCCAGTCCTTGGTCGGACCGAAAATGCGCTCACAGAAAAGGCCGTCTTTTTCCGGCTTCAGTGTGCGGTAGTTGATGGTCTCCGGCTTGAGGACTTCTCCCCAGGACCAGGAACGAACCTTCTTTGACGAGGCGAGTGCGATCTCGATCGCGTCAAAGTTGTTGATGTCTATTACGTTGCTCACTCTTTTGCACCTGCTTCCTCGGCGTCGCCGGCGCCATCGACGGCGGCATCACCTTCACTTGCCTCGGATTCGACCGCTTCGTCGGCGGCGCCGTCACCGTTGGTGTCGGCCCGGACCTCGGTCAGGTCCATGCCAAGGTCCTGGGCAGCCTGCAGCAGGTCGTCTTCTTCCTCGGCCAGAACGCCTACGCCTTCTTCGGAAACCACGTTCGCGTCAAGCGAAAGCGCCTGCATCTCCTTCAGCAGCACCTTGAACGACTCGGGAATCGACGGTTCGGGGATGTTCTCGCCCTTGACGATCGCTTCGTATGCCTTGACCCGGCCGACGGTGTCGTCGGACTTGATCGTGAGCATTTCCTGCAGCGTGTAGGCCGCGCCGTATGCCTCGAGTGCCCAGACCTCCATCTCGCCGAAGCGCTGACCACCGAACTGAGCCTTGCCGCCCAGCGGCTGCTGGGTGACGAGCGAGTACGGACCGGTCGAACGAGCGTGGATCTTGTCGTCAACCAGATGATGCAGCTTGAGGATGTACATGTATCCGACCGTGACCTTGCCCTCATACGGCTCACCAGTGCGGCCGTTGTAGAGCTGGACAGAACCTGAACAGCGGGCACCCGGACGGGCAGTCATGTCAACATCCATGTCGATGCCGCGATCGGCGTGCTCCTCGGCCCATTTGACCAGAGCCGTATCGACATCCTCAACGGTCGCGCCGTCGAATACCGGAGTCGAGACGTACACCCTGTCGCGAGTGTCAGCCCGGTTCTTGTAGGCCTCGCTGCCGTCGTCGTACCAGCCGTTGCCGGCGACCCAGCCGAGATGCGTCTCGAGGATCTGACCGATGTTCATACGGCTGGGAACGCCGAGCGGGTTGAGGATTACGTCGACGGGTGTTCCGTCGGCGAGGTGGGGCATGTCCTCTTCCGGCACGATCTTCGAGATGACACCCTTGTTGCCGTGGCGTCCGGCGAGCTTGTCGCCCTCGGAGATCTTGCGCTTCGTAGCTACGTAAACACGGACCAGATCGTTGACACCCGGGGCGAGGTCGTCGCCGTCATCGCGGCTGAAGGTCAGCACGTCGATTACGACTCCCCCCTCACCGTGTGGAACCTTGAGCGAGGTGTCGCGGACTTCGCGGGCCTTCTCCTTGAAGATGGCGCGGATCAGCTTTTCCTCGGCGGTGAGCTCGGTCTCGCCCTTGGGCGTGACCTTGCCGACCAGCAGGTCTCCGGATACAACCTCGGCACCGACGCGCACAATGCCGCGTTCGTCAAGGTTACGAAGGCTCTCTTCGGAGCGGTTTGGAATGTCGCGGGTGATCTCTTCGTCGCCGAGCTTGGTGTTGCGGGCGTCGATCTCGTATTCCTCGATGTGAATCGAGGTGAGTTCGTCTTCCTTGACCAGTCGCTCGGAAAGAATGATCGCGTCCTCGAAGTTGTATCCCTCCCAGGACATGAAAGCGACCAGGCAGTTCTTGCCCAGCGCGATCTCGCCGCCACCGGTAGAGGAACCATCGGCAAGCACTTCGCCAGCCTTGACCTTCTGGCCGGGGTTGACGATCGGCCGCTGGTGAATCAGCGTTCCCTGATTGGAGCGCATGAACTTGAACAGCGGGTGGCGGTCAGTGCCTGACTTGTGCTTGACCTCGATCACCTCGGCATCGACGTAGGCGATTTCGCCGTCGTGCTCGGCCAGGATGACGTCGCCGGTGTCAGCGGCGGCGCGCTGCTCCATGCCGGTACCGACGAGCGGCGGATCAGGCCGCATCAGCGGAACTGCCTGACGCTGCATGTTCGAGCCCATCAGGGCGCGGTTGGCGTCGTCGTGCTCGAGGAAGGGGATCAGCGCAGTCGCGACCGACCAGATCTGGGTCGGAGAGACGTCCATGAGGTCGACTTCCTCAGGCGTTGCGTTGGTCCAGTCGCCGTCACCGGCGCGACAGAAGATGCTCGGGCCGACCAGCTTCTTGGTCTTGGGATCGAACTCGGCGCTCGCCTGGGCGATTACGTTGTCTTCCTCCTGAGTCGCGTCGAGGTGAACAACCTCGTCGGTGATCACGCCCTTCTTGACGAGCCGGTAAGGAGTCGTGACGAATCCGTGTTCGGAGATCTGTGCGTAAGAAGAAAGCGAGCCGATCAGGCCGATGTTCGGGCCTTCCGGGGTCTCGATCGGGCACATGCGTCCGTAGTGAGTCGGGTGAACGTCGCGTACCTCGATGGGTGCACGCTCACGGGTCAGTCCTCCGGCGCCGAGCGCCGAGAGGCGGCGGCGATGAGTCAGGCCGGCCAGCGAGTTGTTCTGATCCATGAACTGCGAGAGCTGCGAGGAGCCGAAAAACTCCTTCTGGGCAGCGACCACAGGGCGGATGTTGATGATCGTCTGCGGGGTGATCGCGTCCGAGTCCTCGGTGGTGAGGCGCTCACGAACGACACGCTCCATGCGATACAGGCCGATCCGGAAAGCCTCCTGGATCAGCTCGCCGACCGTGCGCAGCCGGCGGTTACCGAAGTGCTCGTACTCGTCGAGGTGGTCGGAGACGTTCTCCCGCGGGTAGGTCAGAGCCTCGGCGGCGTAGTCCTTGATCGGGTTTTCTTCGTCGATCTCTTCCGGCATGCCGAGAATCTTCGGCAGGCTGACCAGCTCCCTGATGAGGGAGATGATGTCGTCGTGCGTGAGCACGCGGGTGTCGAGGTCGATGTCCAGGCCCAGGCGGGCGTTCAGCTTGTAGCGGCCGACCCTTGTCAGGTCGTAACGCTTGGTATCGAAGAACAGCTGTTCGAGCAGTCCCCTGGCGGCGTCAACCGACGGCGGCTCGCCCGGGCGCTGCTTCTTGAACAGTTCGATCAGAGCACCCTCTTCGGTGCTGGTTGCCTCTGTGTCGGAGGCGATCGTCTGCTGGATGTAGACCGAGTTGTCGAACATCTCGAGGATCTGATCGTTGGACACATAACCCATGGAACGCAGCAGTACGGTGATCGGAAGCTTGCGCTTGCGGTCGATCCGGACATAGACGCGCCCCTTCTTGTCGATCTCGAGCTCGAGCCATGAGCCACGGGCCGGCATCAGGTTGGCGGTGAAGACCTGCTTCTCGGCATCCTTCGGGGCCATCACATAAGCACCGGGCGAGCGGACGAGCTGGGTCACGACGACGCGCTCGGTTCCGTTGATCACAAAGGTTCCGCGTTCGGTCATCCACGGGAAATCGCCCATGAAGACGGTCTGCTCGCGAATTTCACCGGTCTCCCGGTTCTGGAAGGAAACGGTCACATTCAGCGGACGCGAGTAGGTCAGATCCCGTTCACGGCACTCCTCGAGCGTGTGGCCAGGTTCGTCGAACTCGAAATCGCCAAAAACGATGGCGAGATTTCCGGTGTAATCCTCGATCGGCGAAATGTCATCGATCGTTTCACGCAGCATGCCGCTTTCGGGATCAGTGAGATCCCTGAACGAGCGACGCTGAATGTCGATCAGATGGGGGGCTTCAAGAGGTGTTTCGAGACGGGAAAAACTCCTGCGGACAAAGGGGGCATCGATAGGGCGTGCCAAGGTTGGCAACTCCTCAAGGGTTCAGAGATTCACGTGAATAGGCGCGGAAGCGGGTAAATCGGAGCGCAACTTTGCGCGACCATAGAAAATAGCACAGTCGGATTGAGACGCTACTCGGGCTCGCCACCGGACCCCCAACGGCCCCGCCTCTTTCCGGCCATTGGACGCTCCCGTCCCCCACTGTGGCGCGAGATCCGGATATTCATTCATATTCGCTGACTTTCGCGATCTCGCGGCGCGACGCGCTCATTGGCCAGCGAGCCAGGAGCCCGAGATCCAGATATTCATTCATATTCGCTGACTTTCGCGATCTCGCTTTACGGATCCCGGTCCCGGCCGACCAGGATCCGGCGTCTCAGTTTCGATCCAGTAGTCGAGCGACCCGGGAGACAACGCTGTCGGGCGTGTCGTGGACCTGCCGGTAGCTGAAGCGGGCCACACGGAAGCCCTCGCCGCGGAGGATCCGGTCCCTCTCCGAGTCACGGGCGCGAGCAAGCGGATCGTTGTGGTAATCGCGGCCGTCCAGCTCGACGATCAGGCGCCTGTCGGGCCAGAGGCAGTCGACTTCGAACCCGCAAACATTCTTGTTGATCTGCGGCACACGGGAATCCCGAGCGACCCAGGCGAGCAGAAAGAGCCCTTCGAGCACGGAGCGGGTCCGGCCGAGCTCGGGTACCCAGAGGCGGAGCAACGGTCGGACCTTTGAGGCACCTCGCCTGCCCTCGACCCTCCTGAAGCACGCTTCCACATCGTCGCGCCCGAAGTGACCGAGTCGGCAAGCTTCGAGAAACGCAAACTTGACGGAGGTCGGGTCAGCCTGGGCCGCAAAGTCGATCACTCCCATCGGGGGTGACATCACCGCGAGGTCGTGACATCGGTGGACGTCACCGGGTTCCAGCCGGCGCCCGACCACTTGGATCCGGGTCCGGGCAAGCGAGGCGGACCGCCCTGAGAGCCGGGACGCCCTGCGGTTTACCGATGCGATCCGGATCCGTGACGGGATGCCCGGTGATGTCCGGACCAGCCCCCAGACTTCGCACGCCGACCTGCCTGCCAGAGCCGAACCGGGACCCGCGGCAAGCAGGGCCGCCCGCCACGCAGATCGTGGCGTTTCTATGTCTCTGCCGTACCCGTAGACGCCACACAGGAGGGGAATCAGGCGTCCGGACCTCAGCCAGCCATCGATCAAAGGTGCCGAGCAGCCGAGCGCGAACAAATCGGTGCGACTCGCCACCCAGTCGTTGCCGGCCATGTGAGCGTGGAGCCGGTCGAGACGGTCCGCCGAAACACCCTTCATGGGAGCAGGATGATCGTGGTCGGCTGAACGGAGGTACGACGAGATAAACGACTCGCTCCGCACAGTCTCAACAAGGGCAAACATCAGCCCCAAAGAGCCGACAAGAGGCACCGAGGCGAGAGGGCGAGGGGTGAGGGCGAGGCGAGAGGGTGAGGGGTGAGGGGCGAGGGGCGAGATCCAGATCTTCGGCGAATATGGTCGAAAATCTGGATCTCGATGTGCCCGTGGGGGCTTAGCGGATAGTGGCGCCCGGTCGGGGGGGCTTAACGGCCAGTGGGGCCCGGTCGGGGGGATCGTGGGGGCTTAGCGGCCAGTGGCGCCCGGTCGTGGGGGTCGTGGGGGCTTAATGGCCAGTGGCGCCCGGTCGTGGGGGATCGTGGGGGCTTAACGGCCAGAGGCGCCCGGTCGGGGCGCCTCTGGGGGCAATCTCGCAGCAACTTCCTGCTTGAAGGCGGGTGCTACTTGAGTTCGACGGTGGCGCCAGCCTCTTCGAGTTCGGCCTTGAGCTTCTCGCCCTCTTCCTTCTCGACGCCTTCCTTGACCGGCTTGGGGGCCTCGTCAACCAGGGCCTTGGCTTCCTTCAGGCCGAGTCCGGTCGCGGCACGCACGACCTTGATGACCGGGACCTTCTTCTCGCCGACCGCGGTCAGTACGACGTCTACGGTCGAATCGGCGTCATCGTCGCCGCCACCGGCGTCTCCACCGCCACCAGCGGCCGGGGCTGCTGCCGCTACTGCAGTAGCCGACACGCCGAACTCCTCTTCCAGCGCCTTGATGCGCTCGGAGAGTTCGAGTACCGAGATGCCCTTGAGTTCTTCAATCCATTCTTCTGTGGTCGATGCCATTTGCTGCTCCTGTTCTTACTGGTTCAAGTTGTCTGTTGAAAATCGGTGCTTCCTGGGGAACTTCGGTCTGGCTACCCGGCCGACTCGCCTTCTTCGTCGCCGGCGGTGTCGCCTCCAGCCTCAGCCTCGGCGGGTGCCTCAGCTTCTGCTTCGGCGGGTGCCTCAGCCTCTGCCTCGGCGGGTGCCTCTTCTGCCGGTGCTTCAGCTTCTGCCTCGGCGGGTGCTTCAGCTTCAGCCTCAGCCGGTGCTTCGGCCTCTGCTTCTGCCGGTGCTTCGGCTTCAGCCTCGGCGGGTGCTTCAGCTTCTGCCGGTGCTTCAGCTTCAGCTTCGGCCGGTGCTTCAGCCTCAGCCGGTGCTTCGGCCTCTGCTTCTGCCGGTGCTT
>CAIZLN010000114.1 GCA_903933815.1 uncultured Solirubrobacterales bacterium | reverse complement strand
GAGGTTGCGTAGCTGCTGTTGAGCAGGCCGTTGGCGGTGGCATAAGCCGAGCTGATCAGGACGAACTGTCCCTTGTTGGCAATCACCTGCTCCATGCCCGCTTTGATCGTGCGCCAGACGCCGAGCAGGTTGACCTCGATCACCTTTTCCCACTCGTCGGTGCCGATCACCCGGGTGGTGGTCTTGCGCGGAGTGATGCCAGCGTTGCAGATGACCACATCGACCCGGCCGAGCCGGGAAACCGCAGTCGCCACGGCTGCTTCGATCTCCGTGGCCACAGTCACGTCAGCGCCGATGCCAGTCGCTCGCTCGCCGATCGCCTCGGCCGACTCCTGGGCCACGCCCTCATCGAGATCGACGAGGGCCACTGAAGCCCCGCGCTGATAGGCCAGCTTCGCCGTCTCGAAGCCGATCCCGCGCGCCCCGCCGGTGATCAGCACAACCTTGCCGCTCAGATCGTAGGTCTCCACCCCGCCATCCTACGGCGGCAACCGACCTGTCGGACCCGTGCCGCGCGATCACGACCGGTGGAGTCGGCTCGGCGGGTCCGGATTCCCAATCGCCATAGAATCGGCGACCCATGCCCGGATTCCGACCAGTCGACCCAAAGCAGTCTTTCCCTGAGATGGAAGAGGCGATCGCCGAGCGCTGGAAAGAGAGCCGTGTATTCGAGCGCTCGATGGAGCAGCGCGAAGGGGCCGAGGTCTGGAGCTTTTACGAAGGCCCGCCGACCGCAAACGGCCGGCCCGGTTCCCATCATGTGCTCTCCCGGGTCTTCAAGGACATCTACCCGCGCTACCGATCGATGCGCGGCTACCGCGTTCCGCGAAAAGCCGGCTGGGACTGCCACGGCTTGCCCGTAGAACTCGAGGTCGAAAAGCAGCTCGGCATCTCCTCCAAGCAGGAGATCGAGGAATACGGGATCGCCGAGTTCAACGCCAAGTGCCGGGAGTCCGTCTTCACTTATGTCGAGGAGTGGAACCGGCTGACCGAGCGCATCGGGTTCTGGATCGACCTCGACGACCCCTATGTCACGCTGGACAACGACTACATCGAGTCGGTCTGGTGGTCGCTCAAGCAGCTCTGGGAAAGCGACCGGCTCTACGAAGGCCACCGGGTCTCGCCTTACTGTCCGCGCTGCGGCACAGCGCTCTCTTCACACGAAGTCGCGCTCGGGTACAAGGACGTGACCGACCCTTCCGTCCACGTGCGATTCCCGCTGCTCGGTGATGACGGCGAGCGCACCGGCGAGTCGCTGCTGGTCTGGACCACCACCCCGTGGACCCTGCCGGGCAACTACGCGGTCGCGGTCAACCCGAAGGTCACCTACGCCCGAGTCGAAGTCGACGGACCCTCCGGTCCGGAGACCCTGATCCTGGCCGAGCCCCTGGTCGAGAAGGTCCTCGGCGAAGGCGTGAAGCCGGCCGCGACCATGCCCGCGGCCGAGCTGATCGGCCGGAGCTACGAAGGGCCCGTATTCGAGCTGAGCGACGGCGGCTCCGGGCAGTTCGAAGTGATCCCCGGCGAGTTCGTGACCACCGACGACGGCACCGGCCTGGTCCACATCGCCCCGGCATACGGCGAAGACGACTACCGCGTCGCGATCGAAACCGGCCTCTACGAACCTGGCCGCTCCGACGCGCCGCTCTACAACCCGGTCGGCCTCGACGGCAACTTCACTTCGCAGGTCACCGGCTTCGAGGGTCGATTCGTCAAAGACGTTGAGGTCACCGCAGAGCTGATCAGTGAACTCGACCGCCGCGGCCTGCTCTTCCGCGCCGACGACTACGAGCACTCCTACCCGCACTGCTGGCGCTGCTCGACCCCGCTGCTCTACTACGCCAAGTCGAGCTGGTACATCCGCACCTCTGATGCCCGCGAGCAGATGCTGGCCGGCAATCAGGAGATCGGCTGGCACCCGGAGCACATCAAGGAGGGCCGCTTCGGCAAGTGGCTGGAGAACAACGTCGACTGGGCGCTCTCCCGCGACCGGTACTGGGGCACGCCGCTGCCGGTCTGGGAATGCGACCACGAAGGCTGTGAAGAAAGCTTCTGCGCCGGTTCCGTCCAGGAGCTGAAGGACCTCGCCGGCGACGTTCCGGAAGACCTCCACCGCCCCTACATCGACGAAGTCACCTGGGCCTGCAAATGCGGCAAGGGCCAGATGAAACGGGTCGTCTCGGTGATCGACACCTGGTACGACTCGGGCGCGATGCCGTTCGCGCAGTTCCACTACCCCTTCGAAAACCAGGAGGAGTTCGAAGAGCGCTTCCCTGCCGACTTCATCTGCGAGGCGATCGACCAGACCCGCGGCTGGTTCTACACCCTGCTGGCCGAGTCGACCATGCTCTTCGACACCCCGAGCTACAAAAACTGTGTCTGCCTCGGGCTGATCCTCGACGCCGAGGGCCAGAAGATGTCGAAGTCCAAGGGCAACGTCGTCGCCCCCTGGGAGGTGCTCGACAAGTTCGGTGCCGACGCCTTCCGCTGGTATCTGTTCACCGCCCAGCAGCCGTGGTCGGGATACCGGTTCTCACTCGAGGCGATCTCCGAGGCGCTGCGAAGCTTCCTGCTCACCCTCTGGAACACCTATTCGT